>JAIRSV010000145.1 GCA_031255275.1 Proteiniphilum sp. | reverse complement strand
CGAAGAGCGGAGAGAGGAAGGCGCAGCAACTCTTCGTGATAGAGGGCGCACGCGAACTGTCGCTGGCGCTGCAGAGCGGCTACCATCCCGAGGCGGTGTACCTGTGCCGTGAGATGTTCGGGAAGACGAAATACCCCACGCTTCTCGATACGCTGTCCGGAGAGACTGTATTCGAAATTTCGCCGCCAGTCTTCGCGAAGGTGGCCTACCGGGAAAATTCCGACGGAATAGTCGCGCTCGCCAAACCGAAACGGCACGCGCTGAGCGATCTGAAACTTTCCCGTAATCCTTTCCTGATCCTGCTTGAGGCGGTGGAGAAGCCGGGCAACCTGGGCGCCGTCCTCCGGACTGCTGACGCTGCCGCGGCGGACGCGGTGATTGTGTGCGATCCGCAGACTGATCTTTATAATCCGAATGTAGTACGTTCGAGCGTTGGAGGGATTTTCACCGTACAGACAGCGGTCTGCTCCTCCGAAGAGGCGTTAGCCTGGCTGCAAGCCCGTCATATCCGTTCGTTCGCCGCCGGGCTGCAGGCGACGGAGTTTTATCAGCAGGCGGACTTTACCGAACCGTCGGCTATCGTGATGGGTACCGAGGCGGAAGGTCTGTCGGATTTCTGGCTCAATAACGCGACGGGATGTATCAAAATTCCCATGCGCGGGAATATCGATTCGCTGAATGTCTCGGTATCTGCGGCCGTGATTACTTTTGAAGCGATGCGTCAGCGAGGGTTTTAATCGCTGCACTCACGCCGTTCGGCGAGGTGCGCAGGCGCATAAAAGACTTTTTCATGAAATCGCAAACAGGCTACATGCGCAGCACAAGAATTATTTATAATTTTGTTTTCTCAAACAATAAAGAATATGAAAATCAAAACCCTCCTGCTGATGCAATACACGCTGATCAGCTTATCCCTGCCGCTCGCCGCAGGATGCTGCGGAACCCGTCCGGAAAAGAATCGCGCCTCCTTCAGAGAAATGGATGATCCGTCCCGCGATACACTCTCTGACTGGTCAAACGTCACCGCCGGACTGCACGCCTCATTCGTCTCCCTCGACGGAAGATACCCCAAATCCCGCGTCCCCGACATACCGCAGACAAACAGTATACATCTCTCCGGATGGAAAGGCGAAAAAGTCTCCGCCCAACTGCTGATATGGACAGCTGAAGATCTCCGCCGGGCAAAATGTAAATTCGGTAACTTCGAAGCCGGCGACGGTCGCCGCCTTCCCCCCTCGTCGGTCCGGGCGCGGTTTGTCCGCTACGTGATGACCGACGAATTTGCCCCCGGCTGCGGATACCGCAAACCGGAAGATTTCGCCGCATCTCTCTCCGCCGATATGCTGGACGACCTGGAATACTTCGACCTGGAAGCCGGAACCGTAAGACCCGTATGGCTCACCTTCAACATTCCCGCCGATGCCGATGCAGGAAACTACCGGGGGAAACTGAAAATCCGCGCCGGAAACCGGACATCACAGGAACTCGAAATCGATCTGGAAGTAATAAACCGGATACTGCCCCCTCCCTCAGAATGGCAATACCACCTCGACCTGTGGCAGCACCCCTCTGCCGTAGCACGGATACACGGACTGGAACTCTGGAGCGATGCCCATTTCGAGAAAATGCGTCCGCTGATGAAGATGCTTGCCGACGCGGGGCAGAAAGTAATCACCGCAACTCTGAACAAAGATCCGTGGAACAATCAATGCTACGATGCCTATGCCGACATGATTGTATGGACCAGAAACAAAGACCAAAGCTGGAGCTATGACTATACCGTCTTCGACAAATGGGTACGGTTTATGACAGATCTGGGCATCGACAGGATGATCAACTGCTACTCACTGCTCACCTGGAACAATCAGCTCCATTACAACGACGAGGCACAGGGCCGGCAAATCACCGTGGAACCGGAAGCCAGGTCAGAAGAGTACAAAGAACTCTGGAGCCATTTTCTGCAGGACTTCACCCGCCACCTCCGGGAAAACGGCTGGCTGGAAAAAACCAACATCGCGATGGACGAACGTTCACCCGACGACATGCAAGCCGCTCTGAGCGTACTGCATGACTGTGCGCCCGAACTGGGCATCTCCCTGGCCGACAACCACAAAAGTTACCGGCAATACCCCTGGATCAAAGACATCTGCGTGGGGGCAGGCAACCAGGTAACAAAAGAGGAGATTGCCGCACGAAGAGAAAGGGGACTCATCACGACCTACTACGTATGCTGTTCCGACAAATTTCCCAACACCTTCACCTTCTCCCCCCCCGCAGAAGCCGTCTACGCCGCATGGCACGCCGTCGCCTGTGACTTCGACGGCTTCCTGCGCTGGGCCTACAACTCATGGGTAGAAAACCCGCTGACCGACTCCCGCTTCCGGACATGGCCCGCCGGCGACACCTATATCGTATACCCAGAAGCAAGAAGCTCCATCCGCTTCGAGCGGCTGACAGAGGGAATTCAGGACGCGGAAAAGATACGCCTGCTGCGCAGAAAATACACGGAAGAAAACACGCCCCGGTCGTCAGCCGAACTGCACCGGCTGGAAGAAGCCCTCCGCAGCTTCGACACGACAGACCCGCCCGGCGACTGGACAGACCGACTCAACGCCGCCAAAAAACTGCTCAACATGCCCTGACCCTCCCCCTGTCAGACCCGTCAGACAGGCCAAACAGAAAAATATATACAACCGAAACAAACATCCAAACATACACTATGATAACATTCATTCTTTCGCTGACAGCCCTCATCGCAGGATACGCCCTCTACTCCGGATACCTGGAACGGAGCATCATAAAAGCCGATCCCGACCGCGCCACTCCCGCCGCCACGCTGAACGACGGTATCGACTACGTACCCATGCCCTGGTGGCGCGTATTCCTGATACAATTTCTGAACATAGCCGGTCTGGGTCCCATCTTCGGCGCCATCGCAGGAGCGATGTGGGGGCCGGTCTCCTTTCTGTGGATCGTCTTCGGAACGATCTTCGCCGGAAGCGTACACGACTACCTTTCCGGGATGCTCTCCCTCAGACACAGCGGCACGAGCATCACCGAAATCATCAGCATATACCTGGGGAAACATGCCGGACAAATCATGCGGATATTCATCATCCTCCTCCTGATACTCGTCGGCGTCGTATTCATATCAGGCCCCGCCGGGCTGCTGGCCGGCATTACCCCCCAGTCACCCGGCGCCGGCTTCTGGGTATGGATAATATTCACTTACTACATACTCGCCACGCTTCTCCCCATCGACAAAGTCATCGGGAAGATATACCCCATTTTCGGTTTTGCCCTGCTCTTCATGGCCGTCAGCCTCATCACGGCGCTGATCGCACAGGGATACCAAATCCCGGAGCTGACCGCAGAAAATTTCAGAAACCTCCACCACAATAAGGAATCCCTCCCCCTGTTCCCCATGCTGTTCATCACCATCGCATGTGGCGCCATATCCGGTTTTCACGCCACACAGTCGCCCCTGATGGCCCGCTGTCTGAGGAACGAAAAAGAGGGTCGAAAAGTCTTCTACGGCGCCATGGTAGCCGAAGGCGCAGTAGCACTCATCTGGGCTGCCATCGCCATGAGCTTCTTCGGCGGCGTGAGCCCGCTCAACGACGTGATGACGGCGCACAACGGCAACGCTGCCTGGGCCGTAAGCGAAATCTCTCACACCCTGCTGGGAACGTTCGGCGCGATACTCGCCATTCTGGGCGTCGTCGCCGCGCCCGTCACCTCAGGCGACACCGCCTTTCGGAGCGCCCGTCTGACGATTGCCGACCTGCTTAAAACTTCACAGAAACCCATCCGGAACCGTCTGATCATTACCCTCCCCCTGTTCGCCGTCGGCCTGCTGCTGACCAGGATCAATTTCGACGTGATATGGCGCTACTTTGCCTGGGCCAACCAGACGCTGGCAGCAGTAATCCTCTGGACAGTCACCGTATACCTGGGTCGGAAGAAAGACGCCACTTTCCTGATCACGCTCATCCCGGCGCTTTTCATGACGGCAGTCGTAACCACCTATATCCTGCTGGCACCCGAAGGATTTTCTCTGTCGCGT
>JAIRSV010000116.1 GCA_031255275.1 Proteiniphilum sp. | reverse complement strand
CTACGCGACGGCCATATATATAATGTACAGGGCAAGGCCATGCCTTGCCCTGTTTTCTTTATCGCTCGTCGGGGCGGGTGCTCCCGCCCCTTGCCGCTCCGGCGCTCCCCGAGCTGGTTTTCTCGACTTCTTAGAAAACCATTTTCAACTGTCAACTGTCAACTTTCCATTGATAAAGAGTTGATAGCGCATAAAAATTATCAATGGAAAAAACATTTCAATAAATACAACCGTTATCTATCTTTGCAGTGCAAACAGGGCAGAACCGGTTCGAATGACCTCATCAGATCTCCCCGTATTACGCAGAAAACGGAAATACTGAAATATCAAATTACAAAACTAAACAACAAAAAATTATGACCTCAATTATTAATTCTCAACTGACAGAATTCAAAGCAGAAGCCTATCACGACGGCAAGTTCAAAACAGTCACTCACAACGACGTACTGGGTAAGTGGGCTATCTTTTTCTTTTATCCCGCAGACTTCACATTCGTATGTCCCACCGAACTGGTAGACGTTGCCGAAAACTATGACGAATTCCAGAAAATGGACGTGGAAGTCTATTCGGTCAGCACCGACAAGCACTTCACACACAAAGCCTGGCACGACGCATCCGAAAGCATCCGTAAAATAAAATACCCGATGCTGGCCGACCCCACCGGTCTTCTCTCCCGCGCCTTCGGCGTGATGGTGGAAGAAGAAGGCGTTGCATACAGAGGCACATTCGTGATAGATCCTTCCGGAAAAATCAAGATCGCCGAAATCCACGACAACGGTATCGGACGCAATGCCACCGAACTGGTACGCAAGGTGAAGGCCGCACAGTTTGTCGCCACCCACGACGGCGAAGTTTGTCCCGCCAAGTGGAAGGAAGGCGAAAAGACACTGAAACCCAGTATCGACCTGGTAGGGAAAATTTAATCCCCAATCACTGCAAACGGGTAATTCGCAGTAAACAGCACTGCGGATTACCCGTATTTTAATTCAGCCCCAATACACCACCATTATGTTAGATACATCACTGAAAGAACAGGTGCGAGACATCTTCTCGACACTCGATAATGAATACGAATTCAACATCTCCGTCAGGGAAAACCACCCCGACCGCAAACAGCTGCTCGAACTGCTCAGCGACGTGGTATCAGTCTCCGGCCGCCTCTCGCTGAAAGAAAATCCCGGCGAAGCACTCACATTCGACATCCTCAGAAATGGCGAAAAAACAGGCATCAGCTTCCGCGCCGTACCAACCGGTCATGAATTCAGCTCACTGCTGCTGGCCGTTCTGAACGCCGACGGCAAAGGCCGGAACCTGCCCGACGAATTTGTAACGAAGCGACTGAAATCGCTGAAAGGCAATATACGCCTCACAACCTATATGTCACTCACCTGCACCAACTGTCCGGATGTAGTGCAGGCCCTGAACGCGATGGCAGTAATCAGCCCGCGCATTACACACGAAGCAGTCGACGGTGCCATCTACAGCGCAGAAGCAGAAGCCCTGCACCTGCAGGGCGTACCCGCGGTTTTTGCCGACGGCGAACTGCTGCACGTCGGCCGGGGAGACCTCGGCGAACTGCTGGCCAAACTGGAAGCCCGATACGGAACGGAAACATCCGGATCTGAAGAACATCCCGTGCAGGAATACGACCTGATCGTGGCCGGCGGAGGCCCGGCCGGCTCCTCAGCCGCCGTCTACAGCGCCCGCAAGGGACTGAAAGTAGCCGTCATCGCCGGACGCGTGGGCGGACAGGTCAACGAAACCGGAGCAATAGAAAACCTCATATCCGTACCCCAAACAACCGGCGGAAAACTGGCGGATGACCTGAAACGTCACATGAGAGAATATTCCGTTGATATTTTTGAACACCGGTCAATCGAAAAAGTCACGGTAGAAAACGGACGGAAAATCATCTCAACCCGAAACGGAGAAACATTCTCCGCCCCCGCACTGATCATCGCCACAGGCGCAGGATGGCGCCGGCTGAACGTGCCCGGCGAAGCCGACTTCATCGGAAAGGGAATCGCATTCTGTCCCCACTGCGACGGACCGTTCTATAAAGGCAAGCACGTAGCAGTAGTCGGCGGAGGCAATTCGGGAATCGAAGCCGCCATCGACCTGGCAGGCATCTGTACACACGTCACCGTCCTCGAGTTTCTGGACGAACTGAAGGCCGACAGCGTATTGCAGGAAAAGGCCCGAAGCCTTCCGAACGTAGAAATATTTCTTCACGCGCAAACAACCGAAGTAATCAACAACGGGAAAAAGGTCACCGGAATCAGGGTGAAAGACCGCAAGACGCAGGAAGAACGCGAGATCAGCCTCGACGGAGTATTCGTACAGATAGGTTTGGCGCCCAACAGCGCAACATTCAAAGACGTAGTGAAGACCAGCCCCGTCGGAGAGATAGAGATCGACACACGCGGACGGACAAACATTCCCGGAATCTACGCTGCGGGCGACGTGACAACAGTTCCCTACAAACAAATCATCATCTCCATGGGAGAAGGCGCCAAGGCCGCCCTGACGGCATTCGACGACAGGATCCGCGGGATAATTTAGCGCGCCGCGCGCCGCAGAACAGGGGAGGGGAGAAGCGAACACAGTCGGTTTTCGGCCGGCGCAGCGAATATCCCCTCCCGCCGTCGCGGAAAACATGTAAGAAACAGAAGTAATGGAAAAAACAAATTATGTCGCATTAATACGAGGAATCAATGTCGGCGGAAATAACGTCATTACAATGCGCGAACTGAAAAAGATCTTCGAAAGGATGAATCTGTCCGGCGTTCAAACCTGTATTCAAAGCGGGAATGTTATCTTCAACGCCACAGAGAAGGACAAATTGAAGCTTGGCGAAAAAATAGAGAAAAATTTGTCCGAAACACTGCACGGTGAAATAAAAGTCACCCTGTTCACTTACCCCGAAATGGAGGAAATAATGAACGGAAAACCCTACCGGTACGGAGAAGAAAATGAAACGTATAAGTATGATATAATATTTTTAATAGCACCTCTGACCGCAAAGGAGGCCATAAAAGGGATACGGCTGAAGGAAGGCGTAGACGAAGTGTATGAGGGGAACGGAGTATTATACGTCAGAAGACTGAAGGAGAAAATCACGAAAACGTACTTAACCAAAATCGCAGGAACGCCCGTCTATAAGCTTGTGACATTAAGGAACTGGAACACTGCCGGAAAACTGTTCAGCCTGATGAAGGATGCCGAATAGAAAAAGCGGAAGAAATTCATTCTCCCGCTTTATTGACAAAAGCATTTAAAACATTCGGAAAAACAGGTCAACGCTCACTCGCTGAAGACGGGCCTGTAATAAGCCAAATCTTCCACTCGCGATTCGGTGACGAAGCTGTAATTCTTCAGCACCTCCGTCTGTCCGTAACGTATATAAACTTCCGCGCTGCGACGGAACAACTCCTGGTTTTTGTCAGCGTCCTGAAGGAGAAGATGTCCCATAATCACGTGCGCGGCGCTTTCCACAAGCCGGCGGGCATGAAAGTCGAGATAATCATCGTCTTTGGGCGCAGTAACTGCTTCCACCAGCTTTTCGTACATTCCGGCCATATCCGAGAGAACACGCTTCAACGCCTCCAGCTCAGGTGCGACGGGCATTGCGGCATACTCCCTGATCTGCTGCAGATAGGTTCCGGTCGTGACATGGCGGATAGCCGCTACCACCTGCAACTGCGTAGTACCTTCATAGATATTGGTGATGCGCGCGTCGCGGTAAAGACGTTCGCACTTGTAATCCTTCATATAGCCCGACCCGCCGTGTATCTGAATGGCGTCGTAAGTATTCTGATTGGCATACTCGCTGCTCATCCCCTTGCCCAGCGGCGTAAAGGCGTCGGCCAGACGGGAATAGTGTTTCATTTCAGTCCGCTCCTCAGGCGTAAGCTTACGTTCCCTCCCAATATCTTCCAGCGTTTTATACATATCCACAAAGCGGCAGGTCTCATACAGCAGCGTGCGTGACGCATCGGTTCTGGCGCGCATATTGGCGAGCATCTCGTAAACGGGCGGGAACTCGATGATGGCTTTACCGAACTGTCTGCGTTCAACCGCATAGTTACAGGCCTCGCGGGTAGCCGCTTCCGACAGTCCTACCGATTGCGCCATGATCCCCAGACGAGCTCCGTTCATCAGCGACATCACGTATTTGATCAGCCCCATCCGGCGCGATCCCACCAATTCGGCTTTGGCGTTCCTGAAAACCAGTTCGCAGGTAGGCGCCCCTTTGATTCCCATCTTATTCTCGATCCGGCGCACGTCCACGCCGCCGTTTTTCTTGTCATAGATAAACATCGACAGGCCGCGTGCATCCTTCGTCCCCTCTTCCGAGCGGGCAAGCACCAGGTGAATGTCCGCATCGCCGTTGGTGATGAAGCGCTTCACCCCGTTCAGGTACCACTGGCCCTCTTCCGCGTTATAAGCAGCTTTGAGCATCACCGCCTGCAAATCCGATCCCGCGTCGGGTTCCGTGAGATCCATCGACATGGTTTCACCCCTCACGACGCGCGGCAGGTATTTATCCTTCTGCTCCTGATCGGCAAATTCATAAATAGTCTCACCGCAATCCTGCAACATCCAGATGTTCTGGAAGCTGGCGTCGGCGCGACTCACAATATCGGCACTCATCATATAAGGTACCATCGGGAAGTTGAGGCCGCCGTATCTGCGTGCAAGTCCCATCCCCATCAGTTCCGCCTTGTTGAGTGCATCGAGGTTTTCCTGCGTCGGCGCAGCATAGGTGACACGTCCGTCGCTCACGGCAGGCCCGGTATGATCTACTTCTTCGGCATTCGGTTCGATAATATCGCCGCAGATTTCGCCCACCACCTCCAGCACCCTGTCATAGCTGTCCATCGCATCCTCAAAATCCATCGGAGCGTAGTCATACGTCTTACGGTCAGCATAGTTTCTCTCTCTCAATTCCACAATTCGCCTCATCAGCGGGTGCTGAAGATAATGACGGAATTGCGGCGTATCTGTATAAAAGTTTGCCATTTTTATCTTGTTTACTTGTTAGTTCGCTTTTTACCTTCTCCACCTGTCATATCACTTACTATTCTTCTTATAATACTTGATCATCTTCGGGATTACCTTTTCTATTTCGCCGGTAATCACATAATCCGCGATTGAATTGATAGGCGCATTGGGATCGCTGTTGACAGCAATAATGATGGAACTGTCCTGCATACCGGCAATATGCTGTATTTGCCCCGATATGCCGCAGGCAATATACACTTTGGGACGGACGGTAACCCCCGTTTGTCCTATCTGGCGTTCATGTTCCGCAAAGCCGGCGTCCACAGCCGCACGCGAAGCCCCCACTTCGGCGCCCAGCACATCGGCAAGCTGGTAAAGCAACTGGAAGTTCTCTTTCGACCCCACGCCGTATCCTCCGGAGACGATAATAGATGCATTCTTAATGTTCACTTTCGACTTTTCGATATGACGGTCGATAATCGAAACAGCAAAATCCTTCACCTTTACATAGTCAGCCACATTGTGATCCACCGTCACCCCTTTATAATGAGGGTCGAAAATCTCCTTTTTCATCACCCCCTCGCGCACCGTAGCCATCTGAGGACGGCAATCGGGATTGATGATCCATGCCACGATATTACCTCCAAAGGCAGGGCGTATCTGATAAAGCAGATCTTTATAGGTCTTATCCGCTTTCCTGTCCTCGTGATCGCCGATTTCGAGCGAAGTACAGTCAGCCGTAAGACCGCTTCCCAGAAGGGATGAAACACGCGGCCCCAGGTCACGTCCGATAATAGTCGCCCCCATAAGGCATATCTGCGGCCGCTCTTTGCGGAAAAGTTCCGCCAGGATGGAAGTATGCGGAAGTGTGGTATACGGCGACAGGCGATCGTCCTTAAAAAGATGCAGCACATCCGCGCCATAAGGGAATACCTGCTCTTCGATCCCTTCGAGGTCGGCAACGCCGGCGGCGGCAATGGCTTCGAGCTTACATCCCAGCCGGGTGGCAAGAGAGCGTCCCTTGGTCAGCAGTTCCAGGCTCACATCGGCCACTGCCCCATCCTCTATTTCCAAATATACAAATAAGTTGTTCATTTCTATTTTTCGTTCATTAAAATCAAAACCATTGTGTTATCCGATTGTGTGGCTGTCGATCAGTTCCTTCATCAAGTCTTCGATCTCGACGTCGTTGTCCGTAAGCCGCCGGCTTTCCTTGGCCTGAAACACCACATTCTCAATCTTCTTCACCTTGGTGGGTGAACCGGAGAGACCGCACTGCACAGGATCAGCTTCCACATCGGCCACGCTCCACTCCCTAAGATTCAGGTAAGGACAGTTGCTGTAAATATCCGAGTACTCTACATCTTCTGTTTGACGCTCCGTAGTGGTTCGGGCATGCTTATATTTCAATAATAACTTCGCATTGCGGGGACGGCACGCGCGGGCAGAACCATTCACCGTAACGACTGCAGGAAGAGGACACTCCACCACTTCCACCCCGTTTTCCAGGCGGCGTTTAACGGTTATTTTACCGTTCCCAATCTTTTCGATATTCTCTGCATAGGTAATTTGCGGAACGCCCAGCTTTTCGGCCACCTGTGGACCTACCTGTGCCGTATCGCCGTCAATAGCCTGACGCCCTGAAATAATGACGTCAAACTCACCGATCTTGCGGATCGCCATCGACAAAGCGTATGAAGTGGCCAGAGTATCGGCACCGGCAAAAGCCCTGTCGGTTAACAGTATCCCGTCATTGGCGCCGCGAAACAATCCTTCGCGTAAAATCTCCGCAGCGCGTCCCGGCCCCATGGTCAACACCGTAATCGTTGAACCCGGAAACCGGTCTTTAATACCCAGCGCCTGTTCCATCGCGTTCAAATCTTCGGGATTGAAGATAGCGGGCAATGCCGCCCTGTTTACTGTTCCGTCGGTTTTCATTGCATCTTTCCCCACATTTCGCGTATCGGGAACCTGCTTAGCCAACACAATAATGTTAAATGTTACTTCCATTAAATAGTTCATTAAAATTAGACTGTTTTCTTTCGTTCAATACTGTGTCAATACAAGTTTTGCCTGTTAGTACACTCTTATCGAAAAGCGCTTGCAACAACATATTCACACAAACTCAACTGTTTTCCGGTTTTATTGAAAACACTCCCGGCAAGCTCATTTTCCGCTCGGTATTGCTTAACGAAACAGTTCAACTGAAATCAGACTGTTTCCCACCCGGCAAAGTTCAAACCTGTTTTGAACTTCGCTCACATTTAGCTTGACGAAATAGTTCGCTTTTTCCCAGACGTTTTAAAGAGCCACAAATATACATAAAATTTACTATGCGTGTCGCTTTCACTATCAATTTTCCGGAAAATGAAAACGCCATTTAAACCAAACCGGAGGAAATATATCTTAACTTTGCGACAATAAAATGACCAGTATGCGAAAAATAATATTCTTTCCGACAGCTTTTCTCGCAGTTCTCCTGATGAGTAACTGTACGGGTATCAGGTACCTGACGGTTGAAACACGTGAACCGGCTCAGATAAACCTGCCTTCGCATGTGCTTTCCGTTGCGATTGTCAATAATGTAGTACAACAGCCGGATGAGGTGGGACATGACAGCATACCGATAGGCCATACGCTGGCAGAAAGGACAAAGGCTTCATCCGACAGTGTCGCCGTTTTCTATACCGAAGCGTTTGCCCAGTTCCTGAACGAGGAGGATTATTTTCAGCGGGTCATATATTACGGTAAACCGCTGAGGGACGACAACGATTTCTTTCTGGAGAAGCCGGTCGATCCCGAAACGATGAACAGGATCAGGAAGGAAACGGGCGCCGATGCCATAATCTCTCTCGACAAGCTGATCATCGAAACGAAAAAGAGAGGCCATTTCCTGCAACAGGGATATATCTATGCAGACATGGCAGCAAAAATACATTCCACTCTCCGCGTGTATTTCCCCACGATGGAGGGAAAAATTCCTGCCATACAGTATAACGACAGCATCCGCTGGGAAGGATTTGACATCCGGGATGGAAAAACTTATGCCGACGTTATACTTCCCTCCCGTGAAGAAGCGACAAAAATACTGGCCGTGAAGGCTGCCGAAAAGATGACTTATGTCTTTGCCCCTCACTGGGAGATGCAGGATCGTTGGTATTATACGCTTCCCGGCTCGCTGATGCGGGAAGGGGAGACATACGCAAAGGGAGCGGAATGGAGTAAGGCTATTGAGAGGTGGGAAACGTTCTTCAACAGCAGTTCCGGGAAAACCGACAGAGCCAGGGCGGCCGGCAACATTGCGCTTGCCTGTGAGATGATGGATGATATGGCGCGAGCACTGGAATGGGCTATTCGCTCGAATGAGCTGTTCAATGAATCCACTGTGCCCAGCTCTCCGGAGAGAAAAAGATCGCTACTCTACAAAAACGAAATCCAGAGACGGTTCGACAGTTCCAACAGATTGAATATGGATGCTTTTTGAGCAGGTACTCTCTTTCGAGGTTTATTGCATCCGAATCAAAAAAAACCTCGGACTTAGCTTTCGGTTCTTAAAAAAATATTACCTTTGCCCCCGAATCTTACAACAGTAACTTTACTCATAACTACTGTACTACTTACTGTTTTTTATAAATCAATTATATTTGTCCGTTTTATTCGTACTGATGAACAGGATTAGTGTATTCTTTATTGAAGTCGGGCATATATTATTCAACAATTTTTTCATTCAAAAAAACCATAACGAATTTCATACATTTACATGGCCTATAACATTATTGAGCTCAACGAAAAGCTCACAACGGAATTGCGGGCTCTTGCCAAAGAGATGGGGATAAGGCGTCCCGATGCATACAAAAAGGAGGACCTCATTTATAAGATTCTTGACGAGCAAGCTATTGCCGAAACAAAAAAACTAAACATTGACGGCGGAACCAAAAGGAATACTCCCCGAAAAGATTCCGGCGTCAAAATAAATGAACAAAAAAACAAGCCTGTCGCGAAGAAAGAGGAATCCAAAGAAAAAAATATCGATAAAAAAGAAGATCGGGAAAAGTCTCAAAGCAAATCGCAACCGGCCCGGGCAGAAGAAAAGCCCAAACAGGCCACAGAAAAGTCCAAACAGGCAGAAGAAAAGCCCAAACAGGCCGCGGAGAAGCCCGGTCAGGTTGCAGAAAACCCCAAATCAGTAAAGAAAGAGTCCGCTCCCGAGGCAGAGAAAATTCCGGCGGCAGAAAACAGCGCCCCGAACACTTTGCCTGAAGCTAAACAGATAATAATAACAACAACAATAGAGGAAAAGAATATGGAGATCACTGAAAAGAAAACAGATGCCCCGGAAAAGAACCCAGAAGAAGAGAATGTGCCCAAAGCGCCCGCAAAACCAATCCAGTTGGTTTTCCGCTCTTCAAAACCCCGGAATGAAGAAAAGAGTGTGCCTGTGCCCGTAACACTGCCCCCGGTAGTGGCCGAGGAGGTGCCCGAAGATGGTGCGGCTGTGCCCGCAAAAGAAGTACCCGTTGCTGCTGGAAGCAAGCTTTCCATGATGGATCTTATATCCCCTTCGCCGCTGCCCAGGCAACAGTCTGCGCAACAAAACAAACAGCCTCAGACTCCGCAGATCCTGTCGCAGGTTCAGGCTCAGGCGCCGCCGGTACTGCAGCAAAAGGAAAAAACTCCCGCTTACGATTTCGACGGTATCCTGAATGCCACCGGCGTACTGGAGATCATGTCCGACGGTTACGGATTCCTGCGCTCTTCCGATTACAATTATATGTCATCGCCCGACGATATTTATGTATCTCAGTCGCAAATCCGTCTCTTCGGCCTGAAAACCGGCGATGTGGTAGACGGAGCTATCCGTCCGCCCAAAGAGGGTGAAAAATTCTTCCCGCTGATAAAGGTGGACAGTATCAATGGACGAAATCCCGATGATGTGCGTGACCGCGTACCCTTCGATCATCTGAAACCCCTCTTTCCCAACGAGAAGTTCAAACTTACCAATGGTCATAACGATAATTTGTCGTGTCGTGTGGTCGACCTCTTCTCTCCCATCGGGAAAGGGCAGCGCGGCCTGATCGTGGCACAGCCCAAAACGGGGAAAACGATGTTGCTGAAGGATATTGCCAACGCTATTGCCTACAATCATCCGGAAGTATATATGATCATACTGCTGATTGACGAGCGACCGGAAGAGGTGACCGACATGGAGCGAAGCGTAAACGCAGAAGTGATCGCTTCCACATTCGATGAACCGGCCGACCGCCACGTGAAGATCGCCGAGATCGTGCTGAACAAAGCCCGCCGCCTGGTGGAATGTGGACACGATGTGGTTATACTGCTCGACTCCATCACCCGCCTGGCCCGCGCTTACAATACCGTACAGCCCGCTTCGGGAAAAGTACTTTCGGGCGGTGTGGATGCCAACGCACTGCACAAGCCGAAACGTTTTTTCGGAGCTGCCCGTAACATCGAAAACGGCGGATCGCTTACCATTATTGCCACGGCGCTCACCGAGACCGGTTCCAAGATGGACGACGTGATTTTCGAAGAGTTCAAGGGTACCGGCAATATGGAGCTGCAACTCGACCGCAAACTCTCCAACAAGCGGATATTTCCCTCTGTGGACATCATTGCGTCGAGTACTCGCCGTGACGATCTGCTCCTGTCGGAAGAAACGCTCAATCGCATGTGGATACTCCGCAACTTCCTGTCGGATATGAATTCGCTGGAAGCGATGGAGTTCCTCTTAAAGCGCCTGAGACGTACTTCAAGTAATGAAGAATTTCTCATTTCCATGAATGATTAACATATCAGGGAAGAGGGATTCGAACTCCTCCGTGTAAAGAGGGATACTCACCGAAAAGTGCAGAGGCCGTCTCGAAATATTTTTCGGGATGGCCTCTAAGTTTTTATTAGGCTAACGTATTTCTCACGGAGAGGAAAACACGGAGAAAAATACATATATGAAAGTTTGGGATATATTTGTGGAGAACTGGAAAACGGGGATCTAAAATACGATTCTCCATTGGAGCAGTCGGGGATCGACTTGTTGAGGTAAATTTATATGAGCGGAAGACGGGACTCGAACCCGCGACCCTAACCTTGGCAAGGTTATGCTCTACCAACTGAGCTACTTCCGCAATATCTTCCGATCTTTTTCGCCGGTTACTGCATAGAAACCGTTGTTTCAATTGCTGTGCAAAGATACTTTTTTGTTTTGTCTCTGCAAAATATCCGGGATGGAATTTATTACAACAGTTCACATATTTTTTCCAGATAGCGGGCGTCGACCTCGTCGAAATGATCAAGCCGGTCGCTGTCGATGTCCAGCACGGCTGTAACATTACCTTCGCTCTTCACCGGAACGACGATCTCGGAGCGGGACGCGCTGTTACAGGCAATATGCCCGGGAAACCGGTCAACATCAGGCACAATCAGGGTACGTCCTCCTTTCCAGGCACTGCCGCAGACGCCCTTGCCATAAGCAATGCGGGTACAGGCAGGAGGACCTTGAAAAGGGCCAAGTATTAACCGGTCACCTGACACACGGTAAAAGCCGACCCAGAAGAATCCGAATGTTTCCTTTAGCGCTGACGCTACATTGGCCATATTGGCGATAAAGTCGGATTCTCCCTCCGTCAATGCCTGCAAAGAGGGAAGGAGTTCCCGGTATATTTCCTCCTTGGAGGCCCCGCAGGGAATATGTAAATTTTCCGTCATTGTTTTTCTATTTTCGTTTCACGTTTCAGGGTGAAAAGAATCGCGCTACCGAATAACGGTAACGCGATCTCAAAAACCATGTTCAAAAAAAATTCGGGTAAATACTACCCCTCTAAAATTATCTATCGAGCCTGTTCATGTGCTTCATGAATCATCTTGGCGTTGGGGAGAATGAAAATCTCTACGCGGCGGTTTTGTGCACGACCGGGCGCTGTATTGTTGTCAGCTACGGGTTGTGAGGAGCCGAAGCCTTCGGATACTAAACGGACGCCGGAAACGCCTTTTGATACAAGATAATTGTATACCGCTTCGGCACGGCGTTGCGACAACGGGTTGTTGATAGCGTCACTGCCGGTACTGTCGGTATGTCCATAAATCTTGACGTCTGTATCGGGATTGCTTTGCAGCGAAGAGGCAAACTTGTCGAGTGACACACGCGAAGCGGTATTCAGCGTATTCGAATTGGTTGCGAAAAGGATTCCCGATTCAAAAGTAACCTTGATGGCCTCACCCTCGTTGACTTTCTCTACCTGAGCGCCTTCAATTCGCTCAAGTTCGGCAGCCTGCTTGTCCATCTTGTTTCCGATAATAGCACCGGCAGAACCGCCCAACACTGCTCCTATACTGGCGCCCCAGGCGGCGCCTTTACCTCCTCCGGCAATAGCGCCTATCCCTGCGCCGAGGGCGGCACCGGCTCCTGCGCCGAGGCCTCCGCCTTTCACCGTATTGCTTGCTCCACAACCGGATAATACCAATGCGCCTCCTAAAAGACCAATGGCGAATAATTTTGATAACTGTTTCATTGCTTATTGTTTTTAAATAAATACTAGTTCCTTCCTTATCAATCTTTCTCGGTCAATCAAACAGATTGAGCATGTTGCAATAGGCCAATTCTCCTGCCACGATAGCCTCTATCTGCTCGTCGGTATAATCCCGCCCTACCGTTTCCCTGTTCTTCCGGGCGTTCTTGCAGATATATTTCAAGAGTTCTTCTTCGTCGATTTCGACCTCGGAATTGTCATCGTCTTCATCCTCGTCGAAAAAACCTTTTTCTTCATAAAAATCATAAATGAGATCTACAATGTAATCGATCTCGTCGTCAGAGAGCTCACCCTGCATCTCCTCCGGCAAATTCTCCCGTATAAAGCGCAGAGAATCGTCCTCATCATATTCAAGTACTTTATCTTCCTGGCTCATGTGAATATATATTTTTAAAAGTAAGCGTTCACTTCATTGGAACAAACACGAACAAAATAAGTTCAACAAAAATCAGCGATAGTTGCGTTTGGCGCTCTCTTTAGCCCTCTCGCGCGCCATTTTTTCCTGCATCTTCTGTGCCTCTTCGAGACGTGCCATGAAGCCCGATTTCTTTTTGGGTTTTTTCTTGTTGGCCTCCAGTTGTGCCAGGATCTTGTTTTCATCTATCACCTGCTTCATAATAAGGGTGAGCGTGATGGTGATCAGCGTGGAGAGAAAGTAATAATAGTTCAATCCGGCAGGGTAGGAGTTGAGGAAGAAGAACATGAAGACGGACATAAAGATGGGCATGTATTTCATGCCGGGCATTGTTTGCGAACCGGTGTCGGTCATCGACATGTTATACTTGGTATAAATCACGTTGACCACGGTCATCAGCAGACAGAACAAACTGATGTGATTGCCCAGGAAACGGGTGACAAGGGGAATGTTTCCGTTCCATGATATAATGGAATCGTAGGTAGAGAGGTCGTCCGCCCAGAGGAAACCCTGCTGCCGCAGCTCGATGGCGGCCGGGAAGAAGAAGAAGAGGGCCAGCAGCACAGGCATCTGTATCAGCATGGGGAGGCAGCCGCTCATGGGACTAACGCCTGCTTTATTATACAGTTCCATAGTTGCCTGCTGCCGTTTCATCATCTTTTCCTGTTCGTTTCCGGGATATTTCTTTTCCAGTTCCTGTATCTGCGGGCGAAGCACTCTCATTTTTGCCGATGACATGAACGATTTGTAGGTAAGCGGCAGAGTGACTAATTTCACCATGAGGGTGAGGAGGAGGATGATAAGCCCCATGCCCCAGTTGAGGGACAGGAAATAGTTGAAGACGGGGATGACGAACCATTTGTTGACCCAGCTAAGCCAGCGATAGCCGAGGTACACGTTCTCTTCCAGTTGCAGTTTGCCGGCGCTGTCGGCAACATCCCTGTCGTAAGCCTTGAGGGTATTGTAGTGTACCGGCCCGAAGTAGTAGTTGAAGCCGGCGGTAATCAGGTCGATGTCGGGACTTATTACGGCAGGCATCCACCCTTCGGCCTTGTAATGTTTGGTGTAATTGGCGCTCGTGAGCGCTTCGGAACTGAGTATCGTGTTGCTGAAAGGTTCCCGGCCGATGATGATGGATGTGAAATACTGATCTTTGAACGAGAACCATTTGAGCGGTTCCGTGAGTTCCCTGCGATCATTTTTGGATTCGCTCATTTTCTGTACATCCTGCCTGTCATATTTATAGTGGATGCGCGTAAAGCGGTTTTCGAAGGTGCGTCCCTTTTCCTGCTGACGGATCTTCTGTTCCCAGTTCATGCGGAAGTTGGTCAGGCTTTCGGGATGAAGACCGGTTTTCATGCCTGCCAGTCGCACATCGAAGTCCATCATATATTCATCGGGCGGAAGGGTGTAGACAAAGTCGATATACTGTTCGGGCGTCTGCTGCAGGCGCATGGTCACGGAATGGCCGCCGGCGCCGGGGATGGGGGTGAATATCTGGTCTTCGGTGGAAAGGCGGACGCTGTTGCGGTTGAACAGGTTGAGGTTGAAGCGTGCTTCACTGCGGCCGTCGAACAGCAGGAGGTTTTCCTCCGTGTGATGGAGGTATTCCTTGAGCTGCACCGATTGAATGGAGCCGCCGCGCGTGCTGAGGAGGATACGTATTTTTTCGTTCTCAAGGACGACGGTCTGTTCCTTTGCCGGCTCAACCGTTGCCTGCAGCGTATCCCGGGCTGCGGGTGAGGACGCGGTTCCCGTGCTGAAAAAATCGGCTACGACGCTGCCTGCCTCTCCGGGCAGGGCTGTATCGGGCTGCATGTCCATGTCGTTTTGCCGCGCCCCGGGTGCGCGCTGCGCCTCTACCAGTGCAATGGAATCGCGCATGTGTCGCTGCGCTTCAATTTGTTCACGGCTGGGTCTGTTATAGATAGTGAAGGCTATGATGATAGCCGTTATAAGGAGTAATCCTGTAACTGTATTTTTGTCCATTGTGGGTTTTTATTTTTTGCGTGCGTCGTGCAGTTCTGCAGCGGCCTTCATAAAGCTCATGAAAAGCGGATTGGGGGAGATAACGGTACTGTTGTATTCCGGATGGAACTGGGTGCCCAGGTACCAGCGGAGGTGGGGTACCTCTACCACCTCCACCAGTTCCGAATCGGGATTGATGCCGGAACATTTCATGCCGGCGGACTCGAAGCGTTTCTTATAAAGGTTATTGAATTCGTAGCGGTGGCGGTGGCGTTCGCTCACCAGGGTACAGCCGTAGGCCCTGTGCGCCAGCGATCCTTTGCTGATGGCGCAGTCATACGCCCCGAGGCGCATGGAGGCCCCCATATCGGTAATGTGCTTCTGTTCCTCCATCAGGTCAATCACCCTGTCGGCGGCCTTGGGGTCGAACTCCGCAGAGTTGGCGCCCGGAATGTTCAGCACGGAACGGGCGTATTCAATAACCATACACTGCATACCGAGACAGATGCCGAAAGTGGGTATATCGTTTTCGCGCGCATAACGCAGCGCGAGGTATTTACCCTCGATACCCCGCTGTCCGAAGCCCGGGGCGATGACGATCCCGTCGGCACCCTGCAGCGTTTCCGCCGTATTCTCCTCGGTGATCTTCTCCGAATGACAGAGGTCAAGCTGCAGTTTCCTGTCGTTATGGATCGCTGCCTGCGAAAGCGCTTCGTTGATCGACTTGTAGGCGTCAGGCAACTCGGTATATTTCCCTACCAGCTTGATGCAGACCTCCTTCCGGGCGCTCTTGCGCTTTTGCAGGAAAGCCTTCCACGCCTCCATGTCGGCATGGCCGTCAACGGGCATGTTCATTTTGCGCAGCACCACCTCGTCCATGCCCTGCTTCTGCATCATGACGGGTACCTCATAGATGCTCGATACATCTACCGACTGCATCACGGCGTCCTGCTCCACATTGCAGAAAAGGGCTACCTTGTCGAGAATATCTCTGTTGAGATTACGGTCGGTGCGGAGCACCAGCATGTCGGGCTGGATACCGAGCGACAGCAGTTCCTTGACGGAATGTTGCGTAGGCTTGGTCTTGACCTCTCCCGCGGCGGCAATGTAAGGCACATAGGTAAGGTGGAGGCAGAAACAGTTGCGTCCGAGTTCCCGGCGAAGCTGGCGTACGGCTTCAAGAAAAGGTGTGGACTCGATGTCGCCCACCGTCCCCCCGATCTCGGTGATGACGAAATCGAACTTGTTCTTCACTCCGAGTGACTTTACGTTGCGTTTGATCTCATCGGTAATGTGCGGGATGACCTGCACGGTTTTGCCGAGATAATCTCCGCGCCGCTCTTTCAGGATAACACTCTGGTAAATCCGTCCCGTAGTGATATTATTCCCCCTGGTGGTATGTATGTTAAGAAAACGTTCGTAGTGTCCCAGATCCAGGTCAGCCTCATGCCCGTCCACGGTAACATAACACTCGCCGTGCTCATAAGGGTTAAGCGTTCCGGGATCGACATTGATATAGGGGTCGAACTTCTGAATGGTGACTCTGTAACCTCTCGACTGCAGCAGCTTGCCAAGCGACGAAGCAATAATTCCCTTTCCCAGTGAGGAAACTACCCCGCCTGTAACAAAAATATACTTTGTATCGACCACGATTGTGAATTATTTAACATGAATGAATTTTCCGAAGTTGCAAAGGTAGTAAAAAAATGAGAATAATGCGCCAATGAGTCTCAAGGCCGCCGCATCAAAATTCATTTTGACATGCACGACCAGTCTGCCCTGCCGGAGATTCCTTCCCCGAACTTTTGGAGGTTTCCGGGAGCTTTTCGGGAGCCCCCAAGGACTTTTTGGGAGCTCCCATAAACTTTTTGGGAACCCCCAT
>JAIRSV010000106.1 GCA_031255275.1 Proteiniphilum sp. | reverse complement strand
CTTTCAGTTCTTCCGGATTTTCTACGCCGACGGTCAGGGCATCGTTTTTCGACCAGTTCCGTACCAGTTCCACAATCAGTTGCTGCATAAACGGCTTGTCGTCCACGGCCGCTTTTACCCGTGTAGAAGACAGTTTGTCGGTCACCAGATTGATGATTTCCGTTTTCAACGCCTCGGAAGACTGGGCGGCATAGAGTTTCAGCTCGGCTACGGCATTTTTTTTCAGTTCCGCGCTCCTCTTTTTGGCAAAAGAGAGTATTTCTCCGGCTCTGGCATGTGCCGCATCCAGTATCTGCTGTTCCTGCGCCCGTGCTTCCGCAATAATTTTTTTGGCATCTTCTTTGCCTTTTTCTACGCCTTCCGCGTAAAGTTTTGAAGTAAGTTCCTGAATCTTATCCATATATTAGTATGTAAATGAGTTTTCCTTATTGACGTCCTTTCCCCGGGATATTGATTGTCTGTTTGTTACTGATGAGTTAATAAAGATAATTCACAAATTTACAAAAAAGAATGTATAATTGAAGCTTTGTCATTTCAAAAAAAACAGATTTTTCTGAAAAAGACAGTGTGCCCCGTATGACAATCTGCCCGTGAACCAATGTGTCGGTGCGACTTCCGTCAAAAGTGCCGGGAGACTTTCCGCCATGCGTGGAAACCTTCCCGTCTATCCGCCGTAAAGTTACGGCATAATGTCGTGCCGTGTTTACGCTGACTTGCCGAAACGGATACTTTGACGACTTAACCGCACGAAATCAATACCCTGAGCTTACAACCTTCCCGCCGCCTTCAGATAACAGGTATGATTCAGGCGCAGGCGGGTCAAAGCTTCGACGTGCTCCGTCCATGCGCGTTGCCATACGGTTTGTGTTTCCAGATGGTCGGCAAGCGTTTCCATGCCGGCTTTGTAGCGGTCTTCGCTTACCCGCATGTTCTCCCGTGCCTGGTCGAGGGAACGGGCGGTGAGTCGCACTTCGAGAAGGGATTCGTCCCATTTGTCGAACGATTGGGCTACTTCGAGTTCCATTTGTCGGGCGACGTCGTCCTGCTGCAACCGGGCAATGCTCCGTTCGGCTTCGGCGGCGCGGATCTTGTTACGCCCCTCGCCCCACCGGAACAGGGGGATGTTGACGGAGACCAGGGCGGAGAACGAGGCCGTACCTCCGAACAGCTTGCGGTCGTTCAACTTCAATCCGTTTATATAACCGTAGTTGGCCGCGACGCCGATTTTGGGAAGAAAATCGCTGCGGGTGAGTTTGATCTCCTGTTCTTTCAGCAGTACCTGCTGTTCGAGCATGGCGTATTCGGGACGGGAGGTATAATCGGCGTCGGCGTCGGCTTTCGGTTCGGCGGATTCTTCGAACGAGGCGGGCAACGAAATGTCCGTGTCGAGCGGAAGCCCCGTCACGTAACAGAGGTTTTTACGCGCCAGCCGGTTGCCGTTTTCGGCCTTCCGCAACTGCAATTCGGCTTCATTGACTTTCACCTGCACTTTCAGCACGTCGTTCCGGTGTTTGAGGCCGACTTCGTGCGCATTCCGCACGTCCCGGAAAAGCTCCGCAATTACGCGCTGATATGACATCGCCAGCGTGACCAGTTCGCGGGTTTTTACATACGTCCAGTACGCTTCATCGACTTTCACGATGACTTCCGCGCGGGAGAGTTCCCTGCCCAGGTCGGCGATTTTATCTCCTATCTGCGCCATCCGGTAGGCGGAGGTTATTTTCCCGCCGGCGTAAATGGGCTGTTCGGCACGCACTCCCGCCGTCCATGTATTATTCAGACTCAGCGAAAAATCCATGCCGGGGAAATAGGTGTACTGGCGGAAGACGGGATTGCCGTCCGCTCCCGCCACCGGCGTTCCGTCGGGGCGGGTGAGAATGTTCGGACGCAATTCCCCGGTGACCGGGTCGGGAACGAACGTGGGAAGATAATTGTCCGGCAGGGCGCCTTTCATCTTCGTGTCGGAGTAAAGGTAGTTGCCCGACGCGGAAATCCTGGGGAGGAAGTTCGCCCTGTACGCTTTGACGGTATATTCGGCCTTTTCCTTGTTGCGGGAGGCGACGGACAGGGCTTTATTGTTTTCCAGCGCCAGTTGCCGGCACTGTTCGAGGGTTATTGTTTCCTGTCCCCGCAGCAGAAGAGAGGGCGTCGGGAACAGACAGGCAATAAGCAGTATCGCAGTATACAGTTGCATATTCGTTATTTCATTTTAATCCTGAAAAACAGTGCGTACAGCACCGGGATGAAGAGCAGCGTAATCAGCGTCCCGACCAGCAGACCGCCCATGATGACCACGGCGGCGGGACTGAAGAGGGGATCGCCCAGCAGGGGAATCATCCCCAGGATAGTTGTCAGCGAAGCGAGCATCACCGGACGGAAACGGTTTTCGGAACTGTCCATTAACGCCTTTACAGGCTCTACTCCGCCGGATATTTGCAGCGTGATTTCGTCCATAAGCACAATCCCGTTCTTGATGAGCATACCGACCAGCCCCAGCGAGGCGACGATGGCGACGAATCCGAACGTTTGACCGGAGAGCAGCACGGCGGCGATGATTCCGATGAACAGCAGCGGCAGACAGATGATGATAATAAGCGGTTTCCTGTAATCCTTGAAAAGTATGATCAGAATGGTGATCATAAGGACGACCGCCAGGGGATAAAACCGGAAGAGGTGTTTCATCGACTCGCCGCTCGCGCTGCGTTCGCCCTCCCACTTCATGCTGTAACCGGCAGGCAGCGGGATGTTCTCTATCTGTTGCGCGACGGTGCGCCGGGCGTTTTCCACGGCCTGTCCCGATACCGGGTAACATTGCACGCGCATCGCCCGTTCGCCGTTGCTGCGGACGACTACCGGCTCTTCCCAGGCGACGTACACGCCGTTGGAGGCCTGACTCAGGGGTACGGTTTGCAGTACCGAAGCGAGCAGTTCTTCTTCCGTGACTCTTCCGGTCATTACTTCCCGCAAGGCGTGCCGGTCGAAGCCGGACAACGCGGGGATCATGCTGAAGACGGGCGTATGATTGATGGATTCTACCGGATTGCCGTCTTTGTCGATACATTTGACGGTGATCGTTTTGCTTTCGAGGCCGTCGTAGAAGACGCCCGTAGGGATTCCGTCGGTCGCGCTCATGATTGACAGCCCGACGTCCTGACGGGTCAAGCCGATGCCGCGGGCGACGGGCTGATTGTAATCGACCGTCAATACGGGTACTTTCGGTTCCCAGTCGGTGGTGGGCATGTAGAGGACGGGGCTGTCGTCGATGATGGCTTTCGCCTGTGCCGACAGGCTTCGGAGTACTTCGGGGTCGGGGCCGCGGAACTCGATCTCGACGGGGAATTTCTTATACATCAGGTTGTAGCGCTTCACCCGGATGTAGGCGTCGGGATAGTGTTCGTTGAGATACTCCTGTATTTCGTCGATTGAGGCGACGAGGGCTTTGGAGGTGGTATAGTTCACAATCAGTTCGCCGTACGAAAGGGAGGGGTCGGCAATGCTTCGCACCAGATTGTAACGGCTCGGCGTTCCGCCGACGGATGTGGTTACGTGCGTCACGTCGCCGCGTGCAAGCAGATAATCCTCGATCTCGCTGAGGTCGGTTTTCGTGCGCGTGCTGTTGACGCCTTCCTGCAGTTTGTATTCGATATAGAGCTGGTCGTAGTCCATGTCGGGAAAGAATCCCCGGAGCAGAAAACGGTAGCAGTACAGGCTGAGGAGTACCGGCACGACGCCGGCGCTTAAGGATATGACCCGGTGCGAAAGTGTCCATTTCAGTACTTTTCGCAGGGTGCGGTAATATTTGTTGTTGTAGGGGTCTTTCCGTTGGGCGTTCTCTTTTACTTTCAGCAATCTGTCCGCCAGAATGGGGATCATTGTCAGGGCGAGTACCCAGCTCAGCAAAAGCGAGACGGCGAGTACGATGAAAAGGTCTCGTACGTAAATTCCCGCCGTGTCGGGCGAAAGAAATATGGGCAGAAATGCCAGGATGGCGATTAGCGTCGCTCCCAGGAGGGGCGTCGCCGTCTTTTTGCCGATGGCGGTCAACGCTTTTGTCCGTTCCACGCCCTGCTGCAAGTCAATCTGGATGCCGTCGAGTATCACGATGGCGTTGTCTACGAGCATTCCCATCGCCAGTACGAACGAGGCGAGCGAAACCCGTTGCAGGGTTCCGTTGAAGACTTCCAGTATCATCAGCGATCCGAATACGGTGACGGCCAGACTCAGCCCGAGTATGAATCCGCTGCGGAATCCCATCGAGAATATAAGCAGGATCACTACGATGAGCACTGACTCGATGAGGTTGACGATAAACGCATTCAGGGCGGCGCTGACCCTTTCGGGCTGGAAAAAGATTTTGTGCACTTCCATTCCTGCCGGAAGACGTTCCTCTTTCAGGGTTTCTATCAGCCGGTCGGCCTGTTTGCCGATTTGGGTGACGTCGGTCTCGCTCAGGGTCGAGACGGAGATGGCGAGTGACTGCTTTTTGTCGTAACGCAGCTCGTTGCGGACGGGACTTGCGTACTCTTCGGTGATGCGGGCGATGTCGCGCAGACGCAACTGGTCGTTTTCGTGTCCCTGCAGCAAAAGGTCGCCGATGTCGTCCAGCGTACGGTAGCGGTCGTTGACCGAGACGCGTATGCGGGCGTCGCCGCTTTCGTAATAGCCGGAGTAGATCGTGCGGTTTTGCCCTTTGAGCGTGGACAGCACTTCGGCGGGATGGACGCCCAGGTTGGCGAGCTTGTCTTCATACAGCGCTATCTGAATGGAGGCTTCCCGTTTTCCGTAGATGGTTACGCCGGAAATGCCGTCAATCTTCAGGATCTCCTTTTTGATCAGCTCGGCGTATTTTGCCGCTTCGGCGTTGTCGTATCCGTCGAAGGAGAGGGCATATACCATTCCGTACACGTCGCCGAAACTGTCCATTACGACGGAGGTGACGGCGCCTTCGGGCAGACGTGCCTGTACGTCGTTCACCTTGCGGCGAAGCAAATCCCAGTGCTGTTCCACGTCGCTGTTCCGCACGACGGTGGTGAGGTTGACGGTAATCATCGACATGTCGCTCATCGAACGGCTGCGTACGTCGCCGATGCCTTTCATCGAACGGATACTCTTTTCCAGCAGATCGGTCACTTCGAGTTCCACCTGGTGGGCCGAGGCGCCGGGGTAGAGTGTGACCACGGTTGCCTGTTTCACTTTCAGTTCCGGGTCTTCGAGCTTGCTCATGGAGTAATAGGAGAACATCCCGCCGATTACGAGTACTGCGACCAGAAAACTGATCAGTTTCCGGTTGCTGAGCGCCCAGCTTCCTGCGTCGGTCATAACAGTCCTCCCACGTTGGTTGCCGTCGCCGGGGGCAGCAGTTTTACCCGTTCGCCGTCGGAGAGGCTGTGTACTCCTGCCGAAACGACCCGTTCACCGGCCTTCACTCCTTCGGAGACGGTCAGCGTGCCGTCGGACAGGATTTCCGATATGCGGACGGTGCGGGCGCTGACCGTCTGTTGCGCTTCGTCGTACACCCATACGGTGGGTGTATGGTCGATCTCGAACAGCGCCGTGAGCGGAATGGATACCTGTGCGTTGCCCTCCGCCTTCAACCGGATGGAGACCATGACCGTCATGCCGGGTGAGGGTTTTGAGGGGAGGGGTTCTCCGCTGAACCGGAGGCGGACGGTGTAAAGCTGATTGAGGTTTGCCTTCCGGTTGATGGAAATCAGTTCCAGCGGGAAGGTGCGGCCGGGATAGAGTGTGGAGGTGCAGCTGCAGGACTCGAACAGGTCGCGCTGAATAAATTCGACGGCGGGTATATTGATTTCCACCTCCGGCACGTCGGCGCTGATGATGGAGAAGACGGACATTCCGGCATTGACCGTTTCGTTCCGGTCGAAATAGCGTTTCTGGATGTACCCGTCGAAGGGTGCCCGCAGCTTTGTGTCGGAGAGGGCGTTCCGGTGGGCGTCGTAGCGGGCGGTGATTTGCTGCAGTCCCGCGACGGCTTTGTCGTAGTCGTTTTCCGAGACACTTTGCCGTTCATACAGTTTGATGATGCGTTCTGCTTCGGCCTTTATCTGTGTATACTCCGCTTCCGTGGCGGAAAGCTGTATGGCGTAGTCGCGCGAATCCATTTCGGCCACTACCTGTCCTTTGCGGACAAACTGTCCCTCCGTCGCGCTGACTTTCGCGATCGGCCCGCTGATGCGGAATGCCAGGTCGATCTCCGCCGAGGCTTTTACCTTGCCGGGAAGGGTGATTGACTGCCTTTCGCCGCGGGTTGCGGCCGTGTGGACTTTCACCGTTTTCACCGTCTCTGTCCGTTCCCCTTGCTGCCGGCATCCGGCGGCGGCCAGGAGCAGCCCGCACAGGGTGATTATTGCGGATCTCTTCATACTTTTCCGGAATAATGCAGTAATTATCAAACGTTCGTTGTTGTTTTTGCCGGTAAAGGTATGGCTTCGTGTCCGTATCGGGATGTCCGTTCTTTCCACAAAAATGTTCAAATGCGGAAGTTTTATTCCTTATTGCATGTTTTTAGCCTGATGAATGTCTATTTTTGGCGTGATTAGACTGTATGGTATGTCGCGAATTTCTTTCGAACAGCGTATGGGTAAGCGCCTCTCTTTGACGGAGGATAATGCCTTCTTCGGCAGTTTCGTGCTGAGGGGGAGCGAGCGTGATCTGCTGGGTGTGGAACGGTTTCCGCGGATTGTGGATGCGGCGGGGCTGTGCATCTGCCTTGAGGGTGGGGGCGATATAGTGATCGGCGCCCGGGCTTGCCGCGTGCAGCGGGGTGATATGTGTGTGGTTCTTCCCGGCGACAGTGTATATATAAGGAGAAAGAGTGCCGACTTCAAAGGTTATGTGCTGGCCTGCCGGCCGGGTTTCCTGATGGATTCCGGAATCGCAGTTCCCTCCCGGACGCCGGCGTATCTGTTTATAAAGGATAATCCCTGCGTTTCGCTGAAGGGGGAGGAGCAGAGGGATCTGATCAGGATGTGCGAATTTCTGAAGGAGCATGATGCGCGGGAGGATCACCCGTGTCGGGAGGAGATTTCGAAGAGTCTGGGGTCTGCCGTCATTCACGAGGTGATCGGGATCTACCGGCGAAAGGGGCCGCTGCGTCGGCCGCCCTGTTCGCGGAAACGGACGCTCTTTTTTGACTTCGTCCGACTGGTTGCCGGCAATTACCGCGAGCAGCGGGATATTGAATTTTATGCCGGTCGACTCTGTATCACCTCCCGTTACCTGTCAGCGGTATGTCGGGAGGTCGGCGGATTTACGCCTAAAGAGTGTATCGACCGGCATATCATGATCAGAGCACGCATATTGCTAGCTTCGACCGACATGACGATCCTGCAAATATCGGATGAACTGAATTTTGCCAACGCATCCTTCTTCACGCAATACTTCAAGAAGCGAGCGGGAGTGACGCCGGTGAAGTTCAGAAATCTGAGCGGAGGGATGTAGCCGCAGGGGCGTTGCCCCCGGAACCCCAGATGTGTTGATGTGAAGTGGAGAAAACCAGTTAGGGGAGCGCCCTTTCTCAATGAAGAATTAAAAATGAAGAAAGAGATAACCAGCTCGGGCGCTCCCCGAGCTAATTGTCTGAACTGTGATTTACATGATTTACACGATTTCTGTGAGTGCTCTACCCCCAATATACCGTCGCGACTCGACGGCTATATATATATAATGTACGGGCAAGGCATAGCCTTGCCCTGTTTTCTTTATCGCTCGTCGGGGCGGGTGCTCCCGCCCCTTGCCGCTCCGGCGCTCCCCGAGCTGGTTTTTTTTGCGTGGGGGGGGCTCCGTCAGTGATTTCGGGAACGCCGTCAGCGATTTCGGGA
>JAIRSV010000033.1 GCA_031255275.1 Proteiniphilum sp. | reverse complement strand
AAAAAGAAGAAAATGGTATCAGCGCATCTGCGCGATGATGCTGACGTTGATGGTTCTTTGCGTATCGTGCGAAGAAAATGATTCGGGAACGACGGATTCACCGGCTACTTCGCCGGCTTTTGACCCGTCGAAACCGGTGGTGATTACCGACTTTATGCCGAAGGAAGGGGCGGCTTTCCAGAAAATGATCATTTACGGTGATAATTTCGGGAATGACCCCTCTATCGTGAAGGTGACGATCGGAGAAAAAGAGGCTGTAGTTGTCAGCGTGCAGAATAACAGCATTTATTGCATTGTCCCTCGCCATGTTAATGCCGGAGGGAAGACGATAACTGTTTCCGTAAAGAACAAAGGAACCGAAAAAACAGGCTCTGTCGAGGGAGGTTTCGACTATCAGATGTTGAAGATGCTGGCGGGTACCCTGACAGGTTACCGCAATGAAAACGACAATCAGGGATGGAAAGACGGGCCGTTTGAGGAGGCCGCCGGATTTCGCGAAAAAGGATGTCTGGCGTTCGATCCGGAGAATCCCCATCATCTTTACGTGGTTTATGACGGTGGCGGTGGCGGCATCCGGCTATTAGACCTGAAGGAACGGGTGGTGTCTTTCCCTATCACCACGGCACGCTTCCCTACCGATCGTTTGCGCAGTATCGACTTCACTTTGGATCACGATTATATGGTAATATCTGTCGATAGAGACAACGATGGGGCAGGAAAGACCCAGAGTGTATTTCTATTAAAACGAAATGACGGAGGAACGTTTACCGAAGATGGCGGTGGCGGCCCGCAGCTTGTGGCTTCCTATATGCAATGCAATGGCGCTGCCATTCATCCGGTGAACGGCGAAATGTATTTCAACAGTTACGAGCGCGGACAGGTTTTCCGTATGGATCTGGATGACTATTTTAATCATGAAGGCGAATGGAATCCGAGGCTGGATGGTGGCCACTATGAGGAGTTGTTCACCATCCAGGATACCAGATGGGAATTCAAGATCCATATCCACCCGTCAGGAGATTATGCCTATATCAATGTAATCAACCAACATTATATCCTGCGTTCCGACTATAACAAGGATACGAAGAAATTCGTCAAGCCTTATAGAATAGCCGGACAGATCGGCCAAAACCAGTGGGTAGATGGCGTCGGCGTCAGCGCCCGTTTGATGGAACCCTATCAGGGGGTGTTTGTAAAGAATCCCGAATATGAAGCCGAGGGAAAAGCCGACATATATGATTTTTACTTTACCGACAAAAAAAGCCATTCTATCCGTATACTTACGCCGGAGGGCATCGTGAAGACTTATGCAGGGCGAGGAAGTTCGGGGCAGGTTTCCGATGGCAATTACTGGGGCGCCGACGACGGCGACCTGCGTGAAGTGGCCCGTTTCCGCGATCCCACGGGTATTGCATACGACGAGACGAACAACATATTCTATATTCTCAGTACGGACGGACGCACAATACGCTTCATCTCCGAGGGGGGCGTAACGGGAGAGCCGGAAGAGGAACCGGAAGAGGAACCGGGAGAAGAGTCTAACGAATAAACATATAACAAGAAATAATATGAAGAAATATTTAATCCTGTTAGCCGCGCTGCTGTGCATTTCAATCTGTACGCAGGCGCAGGAAACGGTGACCGTGAAGGGAACGGTGACCGACGAACTGGGTGAACCGATGATCGGCGTAAATATCTCTGTGGTGAACGTGCCGGGCTTGGGTACCATTACCGACCTCGACGGCAATTTCCAGCTCAGGATGGAGCGCTATCAGAGTCTTGCCTTTACGTATATCGGTTATGAGAGCGTGAACGTGCTGGTCAAGGACGAGTTTGTGATAAACGTGGTGATGAAGGAGTCTTCGGCAAGCGTGCTGGACGAGGTGGTTGTCACCGGGCTGGGGGTGCAGCGGAAAATAACCGTGACCGGCGCCGTGGCCAATGTGAAGGTGGAGGATCTGAAGCGTTTCCCCTCTTCCAATCTGTCGAACGTGTTAGGGGGGAATATTCCGGGGATCATGTCCATGCAGACGTCGGGGCAGCCCGGCAAGAACACTTCGGAGTTCTGGGTGCGCGGTATCTCCACGTTCGGGGCCAGCCACAGCGCCCTGATCCTGGTGGACGGATTTGAGCGCAACAACCTGAACGAGATCAATATCGAGGACATTGAGTCGTTCACCGTACTGAAGGATGCTTCGGCCACGGCCATCTACGGCTCCAAAGGCGCGAACGGCGTAATCCTGATTACCTCCAAGCACGGCAAGGCCGGCAAGGTGAATATCAGCGCCAAGGCGGAGACCTCTTTCAACAACCGCACCGTTACGCCGCAGTTTGTGGACGCCAATACGTATGCCGCCCTGGCCAACGAGGCGCGCGTCACGCGCAATCTGGAAGCCCTTTATTCGCCGGTGGAGATGGAGATCCTTCGCCTGAGATCAGACCCCGACCTCTACCCCAACGTGGACTGGATGGACGTGCTGCTGAAAGACTCTGCCTGGAGCTATCGGGCCAACATAAATCTGAGCGGAGGGGGTAACACCGCACGCTATTTTGCTTCTGTCAGCTATGTGGAGGACGAGGGCATGTATAAGACCGACGAGACGCTGCGGAAGGATTATGACACGAATGCCAACTACAAGCGCTATAACTACCGGTTGAACCTGGATATGGACATCACGAAAACCACCATCCTGAAATTAGGGGTGTCGGGATCGCTGTCGAAGCGCAACAGCCCCGGACTGGGGGATGGCGACGTGTGGGGAGAACTCTTCGGATACAATGCCGTCAGTACGCCCGTGCTCTATTCCAACGGATACGTTCCGGCGTTAGGCACCGGGAACCATATCAATCCGTGGGTAAGCGCCACGCAAACCGGCTATAACGAGAACTGGGAGAACAATATCCAGACGAACGTGACGCTGGAGCAGAACTTCGACTTTATCACCAAAGGGCTGCGGTTTGTGGGGCGCTTCGGGTATGATACGAATAACAAAAACAGTATTGAGCGCCGCCTCTGGCCGGAGCAATGGAAAGCGATAGGCCGCGATGCCCAGAATGGAGAACTGATCTTTCTTCATCAGAGCGATCGGAGCGATATGTTTCAGGGAAGCAGTGCGTCGGGAGACCGCCGCGAGTTTCTGGATCTGCTGTTGAGCTGGGATCGCGGTTTCGGGGGGCACAACATGGGTGTCACGGTGAAATATACGCAGGATGCCAAAATACAGACGGTCGGTCTGGGCGATGATATCAAGAACGGGATCTCCCGCCGCAACCAGGGACTTGCGGGACGCTTCACCTACAACTGGAAATACCGCTATTTCTTCGACTTCAATTTCGGCTATAACGGTTCCGAGAACTTTGCGGTAGGACGCCAGTACGGTTTCTTTCCCGCCTATTCCACTGCCTGGAACGTGGCCGAAGAGCCGATTATCAAGGACAACCTGAAATGGCTGGAGATGTTCAAGATACGCTTCTCGCAGGGCAAGGTGGGTAACGATAATATGGGGAATGAGCGCTTCCCCTACCTGTACACCATTTCCGGCGGAGCTTCCGGTTATAACTGGGGCACTGATATTTATAAGAGAGAATATGCAGGCACACACTATACGCAGGTTGCCTCTCCCAATGTTACCTGGGAAATCGCCCAAAAGAGCGACCTCGGGGTGGACATCTCTCTGTTTCATAACCGCTTTTCCGTGACGGCGGATTACTTTTACGAAGAACGTACCGGAATCTATATGCCGCGCAACTATTTACCGCAGATTACCGGCCTGGAGAGCAGTCCGAAGGCAAATGTGGGGGCCGTGAGGGCCAGGGGCTTCGACGGAAACTTTGAGGTGAAGGAGAAAGTCGGAGAGCTGAATATCACGGTCAGGGGCAATATGACCTACAGCAAGAACGAGGTGCTGGAAAGGGACGAAGAGGTCAAGGCGTATCCCTATCAGTATGAACGGGGCTACAGGGTAGACCAGGAGAAAGGGCTGATTGCGCTGGGACTGTTCAAGGACTACGACGATATCCGCAACAGCCCCCGGCAGGATTTCGGGCCTGTGCAGCCGGGCGACATCAAGTATAAGGACGTCAACGGCGACGGCGTGGTGAACGGCGGAGACAAGGTGGCTATCGGCGCCACGAAGCGCCCGAACCTGATTTATGGCCTCGGCGCGTCGATTGCATGGAAGGGCTTCGAT
>JAIRSV010000150.1 GCA_031255275.1 Proteiniphilum sp. | reverse complement strand
AAAACAATATCTTTTATCCCGGTCTCATTACTTAAATCGAAAAAGACGGTTTTCGATTCGCCCGGATCCAGCTCATAATGATGCGTATCGTCCTGCTTTACGCCGTTTACATACATGCTTATTTTTCCCGCGTCGTTGAGGTTTCCCGTATTGGTTACTTCTACGGCTATTTTCCGGTTACCGTACAGCAGACTTTCGGTCATGCCCCGATATGCAAAAACAAAATCAGCCTTAAAGGAGCGGGTGTAATTGATCTTCCCGCTGACGCCGTCCGATGATTCCGGATAACCGATGCTGTCCTTAATCCTGTCCCCCGCTTTGCAGGACGGACTGCGACCGCCGACCATGATTTTGTATTCGCCCGGTTCAACCACCCTGTCCATGCTGTCGTTCAGCAGCGAGAGTTCATACGGCGTCAGCGTAAACGTTACGGTTTTCGTTTCGCCCGCCGGCAGAAATACCCGGTCGAAATTCTTCAACTCCATCACGCGGGTTTTCACGGTGGCATACATGTCGGTGACGTACAGCTGTACGACCTCTTCGCCGTCTGCCGTGCCGGTATTTTTCACATCGACCTGCACCTTCACGTTTCCGTTCTCCTGCTCTTCCGTCTTCAGACCGGAATAGGCAAACGTGGTATAGCTTAGCCCGTAACCGAAGGGGTAGAGCGGCGTGAAATCCATATCCACATAGTTATACCGGCGGCCGGACGTCTTGAAGTTGTAATACAGCGGCACCTGTCCCACATGACGCGGAAAGGTCATGGGGAGCCGTCCGGCAGGATTACAGTCGCCGAAAAGCACGTCTGCCGTGGCATGACCTCCTTCCTGTCCGGGAAGCCAGTTGACGAGAATGGCGGCGCAGTTTTCGGCGGCATACGACAGGTTGAACGGTCTGCCTGCCTGTAAGACCAGGATGACCGGTTTACCCGTTTGACATACGGCTTCGAGCAACTGTTGCTGATAACCGGGGAGGTCGAGGGTAGCGTAATCGTGATTTTCGCCGGAAGTGTTTACGATGTTCGGCGCACTGTCGCTGGTGGAGCAGTCGCCCAATATGATGATTACGGCATCCGACTCTTTGGCGGCTTTCACCGAAGCGTCAAGGTTCAGGTAATCGGTTTTGAAGAACTCGCAGCCCCTTTCGTGTATCACTTTCGTTGCCGGATCTGCGGCTTCCCGGATACCTTTCAAAACGGATACGACCTGTTCGCCCGGATTTTTGAATGTGTAATCACCCGTCATGGGCTGGTCGCTTCCGGGGCCGATGACCGCAATCGAGCGGATGGATTTGGACAGGGGCAAGGTCTGCTCCCTGTTCTTCAGTAAGACGATGCTCTTCTGTGCCGCTTTGCGTGCAATGGCGCGATGTGCGGAGCTGTTCCACGCCGGATACTGCTTATTCCAGTCCAACGGTTCGGACGGACTGTTTTCGAGCAGACCGGCACGGATAATCGGCCTCAGCATCGAACGGCAAACGTTATCCAGATTTTCCCGGTTCAGTTTCCCCTCTTTGGCGGCAGCAATCACCTCCTTATTATTATAGGTATTGCCGCAGTTGGTGGCGATACCGGCTGCGAGCGCCAGTTCGGCCGCTTCAACAAAGTCTTCGGCCGTATAATGCTTTCTGGCAGTCATGTTTCCCAGCGCGCCGCAGTCGCTTACGATAAAGCCGCTGAATCCCCACTCTTCGCGTAAAATATGATGCAGTAGTTCCTTACTCTTCGCGACAGGCACCCCCATATAATCGTTGTATGACATCATGAGGGATTGACAGTCATATTCCCTGATCACATGGCGAAACGGAACGAGATGTATTTCGCGCGCCTCCCGTTCCGACAGGCCGATGTCGTGCGAATCACGCCCTCCGAGCGGTGCGCCGTGAACGCCGAAATGTTTCGGCGTAGTCCAGAGTCCCTGCGACTGAAGCCCTTTGATCCATGCGCCGCCGATCTGACTGACAAGCACGGGATCTTCGCCATAAGTCTCCTCACAGCGTCCCCAGCGCGGATCCTGCGCCACGTCGAGAACGGGCGACCATGCGGCAAAAGTGCCGGCCGATTTCATTTCGACGCCGATCGCTTTGGCAACCTCCTCGGTCAAAGTCCGGTCGAAAGCGGCGCCCATGCCGATGGACTGCGGATAGATGGTAGCCCCTCTTCCGTAAGAAAATCCGTGGATAGCCTCCACCTTCGCAATGGGCGGTATGTGCAGGCGAGGGACGCCGGGGATACCCCAGCCTTCGCGAATCAGTTCCATCTTCTCATCGGGCGTCATGGCCGCCAGCAGCATTTCCACCCTTTCGTCCACCGGGAGATTTGCGTTCATCCACGGCGTCAGGGCGGCTGTATCCGTCTCCCCGCTATCCCGGTCGGCGGCATACAGCGCAATTTCATGAATGGAATAAGCTTTTGAAACGACATTCCCCTTCAGCGCGAGGATGACATGTGCGCCGTATTTCGGCTCGAACGTCAACCGGAAAGGTCTGCCGCCGCTCACCGTATACCGGACGGGATCGCCCGGATTCATCGGATCGTAGGTGACAAAAATATCCAGCAGCCTTTCAATATCCTTTTTGGAGAGATCGTCCGAGCCGATTTCCACCGCATGGATGTCTCCCGGCGAACGCAGGACGAACGAAACGGACTGTCCGGTCAAAGAGCTGTTCCTGTCCACGTGCCACCGTGTTGAGGGATCACTGTCCGCAATAAAAGAGACCGTCTGTTCATTGACCGTCGCCGTTACGGAAGATACGGGCGCCTTCTCCCGCGGAAGAGCCGGGCCGGCAATAAGCAGGAGAGATAATGAGAATAGAAGATTTGTTTTCATTTTTCGGGAAAATAGAAGATTTGTTTTGACCGCAAGCAGTCATTTTTTCCGCAAAGTAAGCGCGAGCGCTTAACGGAACTGTTAACAGAGAGCTTAATTTTATTTCAGTTTTTTCGCTTGTCGGGGCGGGAGCTCCCGCCCCGGAAATTGTCTGCACTGTGATTCTTTTGATTTACGTGATTTACATGATTTACATAACCAATGCACCAAAAACAACTAGCTCGGGGAGCGCCCCTTGCCGCGGGCGCTCCCCGAGCTGGTTTTCCCCTAACTGGTTTTAATTCTCGACTTCTTAGCCATTCCCGCATGTGCGGGATTGATGAATTCAATTGTTTTGGCCATTCCCGCATGTGCGGGATCGATGAAATCAATTGTTTTGGCCATTCCCGCATGTGCGGGATTGATGAAATCAATTGTTTTGGCCATACATTATCACATTAATAATTTGATTTACGTGATTTACATAACCCATGCACCAAAAACAACCAGCTCGGGGAGCGCCCGAGTGGCAAGGGGCGGGAGCACCCGCCCCGACGAACGATTTCGGAGCGCGACAGCGCATCATCACATTGCCACATTATCACGCCCCCGTCATTTCGAGCGCAGTCGAGAAATCTGTTCTTTGGGGTGAGATGTCTCCACTGCGCTACGCTCCGGTCG
>JAIRSV010000104.1 GCA_031255275.1 Proteiniphilum sp. | reverse complement strand
GTGAGGTTGTACTGATAATCGCAAAACGATGCGACTTTGGTGTGATGGGTGATGAAAAGAATGATGCGGTTGCCCATTTCCTTTTTCAGATTTTGGAGGAAAACGTGTTCCGTTTCGGGATCGAGCGCTGATGTGGCTTCGTCCATCAGAAGTATCTTTCCCGGACGTAAAAAAGCCCGGGCTATGGCGATTCGTTGCGCCTGTCCTTCGGATAAGCCTGCGCCGTTTTCTCCCAATAGGGTCTTCAACCCGTCCGGCAAATCGAATACAAAATCGGCGGAGGCAATATGCAATACCCTGGCCAGTTCATTATCGTTCGCTCCGGGATTTCCCAGCAGCAGGTTTTCCCTGATGGTGCCACTGAAGAGGGAATTCCCTTGCGGTACATAGACAAAGTTGCAGCGGGTGCGCTCGGATACCGTTGCCGAATGTGCCTCGTCCTGAAGGGTAATAATTCCTGTATCCGGTTTTACCAGCGACAGCAACAACCGTAACAGGGTGGTTTTTCCTACTCCCGTTTCGCCTGTTATGGCCACCATCGTGCCGGGTTTCAACACAATGGAAAAATCGGAGAACACGGGGTTTGCTTCCGGAGAGTAGGCAAAGGAGAGGTGATGGATGGTGAGTGTTACGTTTCCCGTGAGGAGTATTTTCTCTTTGGTGTCTTCCCGCGTGAAACTTGTCAGGAATATCAGTCGTTCTACGGCCGTCCTGGCTGCTACGATGGTGGGCAACGACCGGATCAGATCGAACAACGGCTGCTGTATCCTGCTTACCAACTGCAGGTAGGCGGTTACCGTACCGAATGTTACCTCCCTTTTGGCCAGTCCGTAAGCGCTCCACAGAAAAGCGGTGATGTATCCTCCGTTGAAGGCAATACCCATCATCAGATTTGCAAAGACGGAGACGTTGGTACGTTTGTGCACGTTTCGACGCAGTTTCGACTGCAATTCCCCGAGGCGTTTCAATTCGCTTTCCTGCCGCTCGAAAGTGCGAATTACAATCTGGTTGAGCAGGCTTTCCTCTATCATCGACGTGATCATGCTTTCGCCCTCTTTTACTTCCAGCGTGTATTTACGCATGTGGGTATAGTAGAGTTTGCTCAGGAATATCAGCAGAGGCAGTCCGATTCCCAGTATCAGGGCGAGCGTGGGGTCGAGCAGATAGAGAATGACCAGTGCGCCGGCAAATTGTGTGGCCGCGACAACCGTCAAAGGCAACGCGGTGACCATCATGCCGACTATATCGTCGCTGTCTTTGATGATGCGGGTGAGCATGTCGCCGCTGTGCATCGACGAGATTTCCTGCCAGCGGGTGTATAGCAGGTGGGAAAATATTTTGTAGCGGATGTTGTTGCCCAGGCGGACTTCGGTCATCCGGCGCAGGCGGATATCCCACAGACGGAAAAGGTTCTGTAAAATGACTAATACCACCAGTATTATGGCGCTTTGCAGCATGATTCCCTGCCGTTCTCCCGTGGCAATGTCGATTATTCTTTTTGAAAACCAAACGAAGGCGAGCGAAAAAATGACTTCTGCCAGCCCTATCAGAACAATCATTCCGATTCTGGTTCTGAATCCTTTGGAGATATGGCGCAAAAACCGAAAGGCAGACCTCATTTAAACCCGATTTTCAAACGATTCATCAACTTTGTAAGGGGCAATATGCGGCAATGCTCTGGCGATAGTTTTCCGAATTGTATCGACCTGCGGATGGTGGTTTTGTATGAGAACCACATGCCTTGCATTTTTTCTTTGGGTCGTTTTTTGCCGGGGCGGTGGAAGCCGAAGTTTCCGCTTTCCATTATATCTTTCATCACCAGGTCGGCATACTTTTCGTCCTGTATTACGGGAAAGGGAAAAATGGATTCCAGGGCGCCCAAATACTTTATCGCGACGCGCGCAAACACTTGCATCGGATAGAGCAGGGCATACGATTCGGCCAATGCGGTGAAGGAAGCGGGAGCGATGGCGTCCCGGTATTTCGAAAGGAAGAGCAGCCAGTCGCAAAACTGACGCGCCCCTACGCCGAGATGGACAAAATGGCGGAACATGTGCTGGAAGATAAAGAAAGCGTTCAGTTCCACCGGAAGTTGTTTCACTCTCAGGCCGTCCTCTATTTGTGCGAAGCTGAAATCTGCTTTCTCCGCCAGCTCTTTCTCCTGTTCCTTAAACCGCCGGTCGTATTTCCTGTGATCGAAATAGGTGATGCGCCGGTGATTTTCTACGCTTACGCCTTCCACTTCAAATTTGTAATGTATATGGTCGCCGCCGTCCTCTATCTCAAACCCTTTTCCGGTAATCAGTTCTTTCGACCTTTCGTAATCGTCCGTGCGGTATAGCCACAGGTCAAGATCGCCGGGGCTTCGGAGAAGGGGGTCGGGATAATTGATGCCGTTGGATAATCCTTTGAGCAGGACGAAGGAAAAGTCGGCCGACGCATACTCTTCAGCCAGTTTGGAGAGGATGCGAATCAGTTTGCGGTTCAATGATTTTGTCTGTTCTATCTGCGCGACAAACAGGATATTCTGCTCTTTCGGGGGGAGGCTCTCTTTGGGTAGCGACAGTGCTTTGTCGGCAATCAGGGCGGCAACGCTTTGGCGCCGCGCCATGTCGGCAATAGCTTTCCAGGTGCCGGCATCGAGATTTTCATACAGCGGGACGTCGGCCGGCTTGTCCCAAATGGCCGACGCCAGCAGATTCAGAAACAGGGGGGGTGTTGCAGGATTATTCATCGTTCTACCAATTCTTCGCTGATGAGCTTGTCAATCAAAGCCTGCACGTCGGTCTCGGCCTGTTTCCTGTCGATGCCGTATTCGTCGATTAGCAAGTCGACCCAGTCTTCTTTCCTGAAATTCTTCTGCTGCACTGTTCCTATCAGGAATGCGGCCGTTTTGTTGAGGCTGATTACGCGCGTGTAGTCTAAGCCCGATCCGCTATCGGAGATCATCATATATTCATCTCCAATCTGACGGATGTTAAAGTTTTCTTTGAGTTTCATACTGATTTTATTAATGTAAAAATGGTATTTTCCGGTAGAGGGCAAGCCCAACCCTGCGCAGGATGCTGTTTCCGGGCCACAGATACCTGTATGCGTTCCACCGGAAACTGCCCTTTGTAATTGCTCTGCTGCCGTCGCGCAATACGGCGGACACTTCGGCTATGACGTCGCTGCGGGTGCAGGTTTCGAATATCGACAAATTGCCGTCTCCCCGCAATATGACAGTGTGGTCGTTCAGCTTTGCTATCCGGTGCAGTACAAACCTTTTGTCTTTCAACCGGACAAGTAACAGATTTCCTTTCCGGAACGAACGTTCGTGGGTTTTCTGAAGGATAATTTCGTCTCTGTTGTCTCTTATAAAGGGGAGCATGCTGTTGCCCCCGGCTCGGATGCGTACTTTTTCGCCGGCGGAAATGCGACTGTCGACCTCTGAGAAAAACAGACTGTTTTCGATTACTTTTGTCTCCATCGTCAGGGCTGAGTGAAATTGTTTATTTCCCGCGAAGCCATCAATGTTTCGGTAAGGCGCACGGCTTCACGGTCGGGGCGGTTGTCCAGCCTGTAGACCGGGACTTTCTTCAGAATATCTTCCACGATGGAAATAACCAGTTCCCGGTTTTTCCCGTCGGAACGCAGCACGGCCGCCGATTGTAAGAGCGATGTAAAGGCATGCACACCTTTTATTTGCGTCAGCCTGTTTTCCGGGCTTTGATAGAGATGGACAAATGCTGCAATCTCAGCCGAGGCGTTGCGGTAGCAGGGCGTGCTGCCGCTCCAGGGAGTGCCGTAGACCCGTACCGAGCCGTCGTCCGCTATCTGCACCACGGGTTCGTCGTCGTTCAGTAACGTGCATCCGGGCACAAACTCTTTCCAGAGACGGCTGTGCGTGCTTTTTCCCGTGCCGCTTCTGCCAAGGAAAACGAGTGCTTTACCCTCTTTTTCTATCACCGAAGCATGCACTTTGATGGTCTTTCGATAGGCTGCAACTATTCCGAACGCAGCTCTCAGGAAATGGGCAAGAAACTTGTTTTCCGTTTCACGGACAAGCGTCATGTTGCCGACGACCAGTTTCTGTTTGAGTGAAATATGGATGATGTGTTCGGTCTCATTCCACGCTATGGCAATAGTTATCCCATCGAGTGAGTTGTACACACGAAACAGCGCCCCTGCTTCCTCTATCATTTCAACGGGATTGGCGTCGGGCAGGGAAATATGGGTATTGCCGGTGAAGCGGAAAAGCAGGTCTGTATGCACATTCTTCTCGTCATGAAGCCTGAAGGGGCTGAAAGAGGGCAACAAGCGATCGGTGATTTCTGCGTTGGGTGTGTCTATCAACAGATGATAACCGGCAATTTCGTAATGAAGTTGTTGAGTCATTCGCAAAAATAGTTTTTTTCACCGACTTCCCCAACTTTCAGGCGTTAAAATTGAATC
>JAIRSV010000101.1 GCA_031255275.1 Proteiniphilum sp. | reverse complement strand
CAGTGTGTTGTTGGAGCCTCGCACGGTGCGAGAAGAAAAAGCAGTGTGTTGTTGGAGCCTCGCACGGTGCGAGAAGAAAAAAGCAGTGTGTTGTTGGAGCCTCGCACGGTGCGAGAAGAAAAAGCAGTGTGTTGTTGGAGCCTCGCACGGTGCGAGAAAGAAAAAGCAGTGTGTTGTTGGAGCCTCGCACGGTGCGAGAAGAAGAAGCAGTGTGTTGTTGGCGTCTCGCACGATGCGAGAAGAAAAAACAGTGTGTTGTTGGAGTCTCGCAAATCAATGTGATGATGTTTAGAAGCGGAAACAACCAGCTCGGGGAACGCCCGAGTGGCAAGGGGCGGGAGCACCCGCCCCGACGAACGAAAAATTCAATGTGATGATGTTTAGAAGCAGAAACAACCAGCTCGGGGAGCGCCCGAGTGGCAAGGGGCGGGAGCACCCGCCCCGACGAACGAAAAATTCAATGTGATGATGTTTAGAAGCGGAAACAACTAGCTTGGGGAACGCCCGAGTGGCAAGGGGCGGGAGCACCCGCCCCGACGAACGAAAAATTCAATGTGATGATGTTTAGAAGCAGGAACAACCAACTCGGGGAGCGCCCGAGTGGCAAGGGGCGGGAGCACCCGCCCCGACGAACGAAAAAGAAAACAGGGCAAGGCATGCCTTGCCCGTACATTATATATATATAGCGTCGCGTAGCGACAGCTATTACATTCTTCACTTCTAAAAAAAAAATCGCTCGTCGGGGCGGGTGCTCCCGCCCCTTGCCGCGGGCGCTCCCCGAGCTGGTTTTCCCCACTTCTCAGCTTCTCCACTTCTAAACTTCTCCACTTCTGCCTGCCGACATCCGGTCGAAAAAAATCCGGACTATGATAAGAAAATCATAGCCCGGAATTTTTTTTAATAAAACCCGTCAACCCGTCACTGCCCCACAGAAAACTTATAAATACAGCGACTGGAATAAATCTCCCCCGGCTTCAGGTAAGGAGACGGCCAGTCAGGTTTGTTAGGCGAATCGGGATACTTCTGCGTCTCCAGGCAAATAGCGTTACGCTTACCATACACAGCCCCATACTTGCCGGTCACCGTACCGTCGAGGAAATTTCCGGTATAAACCTGGATGCCCGGCTCAACCGTATACACCTCCAGCAGGATGCCGCTGGCCGGTGAATAGACCGTAGCCGCTACCCGGGTAATATCCCCCCCGGTATTCAGCACCCAGTTGTGATCATACCCGTCACCGTTTTTCAACTGCTCGAAATCATACCGGTCTATACGCTCACCCACGGCTACAGGCGTCCTGAAATCCATCGGCGTACCTTCCACCTTTTCGATCACTCCGGTCGTCATAAACGTATCATCCACGGGTGTATACTCATCCGCGCTGATCATCAGCAGATCGTTGAGAATCGTACTGCCGGCGTCGCCCGACAGATTGAAGTAGGTATGATTCGTCAGATTCACAACCGTCTCCCTGTCCGTTTCCGCCTCATACTGCAAATCAATGGCATTATCATCCGTCAGCGTCATCCTCACCTTCACGCTCAGGTTACCGGGAAATCCGGCCTCCCCGTCCTGCGAGAGATAGCTAAGCACTACTGACTGATCACTTTCCCGCACGACATCAAACACCTTCCGGTCAAAACCCTCAGGCCCGCCATGCAAAGTATGCCCGAAGTTGTTCTGAGGCAACTCATACGACACTCCGTCCACGTTAATCTTTCCGTGGGCAATCCGGTTACCGTAACGCCCGATGGTCGCACCGAAATTGTTATCGATATTCACATAGTTGTCCACACAGTCAAAACCGAGCACCACGTCCCGCAGCACACCGTCCCTGTCGGGAACCATCACCGAGACGATTCGTCCGCCGTAACCGGTTACGGTCACCTCCGCCCCGTTCACATTCGTCAGTACATGAAGATCCACCGGCTTGCCGCCGATCTCCGTCTGAAAGTCACTCTTCTTCAATCCCGAGAGCGTTAGCTGCTCTGCGGGAGCCTCTTTTTGCCTGTTGGCACATCCGGTCACCGCAACGATTGACAGCAACAGGATCAATTGATTAAACTTCATCGCTTTTCTAAATTATAATTATTAATTGAACAGATTTCTGCGAGATTCACGTCATATATCCGCAAATTTACATGATTTATTTCAGAAACAGCCTCCAATAGCTGAAAATAACGGCCCGTACACAGAAAAAAACAGATACCGCACACTTCCTTCCGTTAAAAAACAGGCCTGTCTGAGACCAGAGACGGAACACCTCCTTCAACAAAAGGCCAGTCCTCCTCCCAGCGTACCCGATCCATCATCAGCACCCTCCCGACGGGATTGTCTACCGATACGGCATGATAGAAAATCCAGTCCGTCCCCTTCGAATCCTGCACGATTTCAGAATTATGCCCAGGCCCGACAAACATCCCGTTTCGCCGGATCAGCGTCTCGTGACGGTTATCCGTCATAGACCCGCCCTGCCTGTCGAGATAGGGGCCGAAGAGGTTGCCGGACCGGCCGACCACAGTGGAATAAGTACTGTTCAACCCCTCGCAGCACGATCCGACGGAGGCTAACATATAATAATAACCGTTACGCCGGTGTATGCAGACTCCCTCGTAGGCTGTCCCCGATATTCGCCGCTTTTCAGCGCCCGGCCTCAGCGAGAGACCATCGTCCGAGAGTTCTGCGGCGTAAATGCCGCGAAAGCTTCCCCAGAAAAGGTATTTCTTCCCCTCCTCCTCGATGAAGAAGGGATCGATGGAATTCTGCACATCAATGTCGCTGCTGCGGAAAATCATGCCATGATCGGTAAAAGGCCCCTCCGGCCTGTCGGCGCAGGCCGCACCGATACCGCACGTCCACTCTCCGCCCCAGACTGACATGGAATAATACAGCACATATTTCCCGTTGACAAAATTTATGTCAGGCGCCCACAGCCCGCCCTCAGGTTCGAAGGAGGGACGGGTAGAATCAGTAAACGCCGTACCCGTAAATTCCCATTTGACCAGGTCTGCGGAACGGTGTATGGGGATGTTCCGGATATTCTCGGTAGCATAAAGGTAAAAGTAACCGTCGTCAGCCCGCATGATCGAGGGATCAGGCAGACTGTAATTGATTACAGGATTACGGTATGCACCCTCTTTGTGCGAATTTCCGCCGGGAGAGACATCCCGCGCCCTGCACCCGGACAGGAGCGCGAGAGCAAAGAGGAGGTGAATACTGTGGACAGTCATATATTTCTGCATGAGACGCGTGTGAAGTGAATACGGGAAAGTTAGCCCCTTCTCTTTTTTTCCATCCCTTTATCCTGAAGATAAAAGACCGCAGCCACCGTCGCTCCGGCCGGAAGAGCCGGAGGAAGGTGAAGCCACCATAAACAGGCCCGTTCCTGAGCTGCGGGAAGGTAATTCCCGCCTGTAAACGCAAGGATGGAAAACGGGATCAGTAGAAAGGTAAAGACGTATTTACTCATTCTGTCCCCGAAGCAGGAAATTATTACAGCCCCCGTTCCGCTCAGAAAGGCAGGCAGGAGGTGAATCCGCCATAAATAAGGCCGTTCGGGCGCAGCAATCAGAGAGCGCACCCGTGTTGACGCCAGGTAACCGAACAGGAAAAACAGAAAAGTAAAAACGTACTTCTTCATAACGGGAAGAAAATTAATTGTCCAGGATACCGCAGATTTCCCGATTCACCTTTTTGACCCTCTCTTCCTCCACTTTCAGCAGTTCCCGGTCATAGGTCATTAATCCGTTCACCTCTATCTCCACATCCGTAGTCTGGGTGTATACGGCTGCGGAAAATCCGCGGAAGATCAGCTGCTTCAGCTGTTCGGCATACTTGACATACTCGTCGGTAACCTCGCGGGCGCTGTTGAACTGGACGTAACCCCAGTTGCGGTCAGGTTCCCACAGATGATCCTTCACAGCCCATCCGATTCCGCCGTATTCGCCGAGGACGGTAGCCCGACTCGCATCATACAGGTACAGAAGGGGTGAAGGGTACTGGTGCAAGTCAAGCATGTCTCCCGCAGCGTAATGATTTCCGCCGCTGGCCGGATTCACCAGGCGCGAGGGATCATACTGCTTCGTCCACTCGGCGATTTCCGGTGTTTTGAACTGTCCCCACGCTTCGTTGAAGGGTACCCATACGCCGATCGAGGGATGAGAGTAGAGGAGGTCGATAATCTCCTTCCATTCCTTGCGGAAGTTAGCCTCCGATTCGGCGGAACGGATTCTCTCCACACCGTCGAAGTAGCGGTGCGTCTGCCATTCGGGGCCTCTGTCGCCACTGGGCATGTCCTGCCAGACGATTATCCCGTGACGGTCGCAGTGCGTATACCAGCGGGCAGGTTCAACCTTCACGTGCTTGCGGATCATGTTGAAGCCAAGTTCTTTGGTTTTCACCACATCATACTCCAGCGCTTCGTCGGTAGGCGCGGTATAGAGGCCGTCGGGCCACCAGCCCTGGTCGAGGGGGCCGAACTGAAAGAGGTCTTTATTGTTCAGCTGCAGGCGGATGATACCCCTGTCGTCGCGCCTCACGGAGTATTTGCGCATGGCAGCGTAGCTTTTGACCCTGTCGAGAAGTTTGTTCCCGTTCAGGAGCGTAATCTCCAGGTCGTAAAGGTGCGGAGCGCCGGGCGACCAGAGTTTGACATCTTCCGGCATGGAGATTTCCACCGGAAGGTGACTGAGTGACTGACCGGTTGCTACCGTACGCGTTCCCTCCGTCACTTTCACCTCTACCTTCGTGCCGGCGCCGGCGCCGCTGACGATGGCCTGCACGGTGAGGAGGTTGTTATCTACATCCGGCGTAATCCTCACATTCCCGATATGAGTCTCAGGCACAGGTTCGAGCCATACGGTCTGCCAGATGCCGGTCACGGGCGTATACCAGATGCCTTCGGGACGGTTCACCTGCTTCCCGCGAGGCTGAAAGCTTCCGTCGGTAGGATCCCATACTCCGACGGCGAGCGTGTTGGTGCCATTCGTCAAGGCGGCCGTTATGTCGAACGTAAAGGGGGTATAGCCTCCGGTGTGCTGCCCTACCTTTATGCCGTTGACCCACACGTCAGCCTTCCAGTCCACGGCGCCGAAGTGGAGGAGTATCCTGCTGTTTTTCCATTTGGCGGGTACGGTGAACTCGCGCTGATACCAGAGGTTACTGTCGCGGCCAATCCGCTTCTGTACGCCGGAGAGGCTTGATTCTACGGCGAAGGGTACGAGTATCCGGCCGTCGAAGCCGGTGCCTTTCCGTTTTCCCGCGGGAAGGATGGCATAATTCCACAGTCCGTTGAGGTTTAGCCATTCGCTGCGCTCCATGAGGGGGCGGGGATAGTGGGGAAGAACGTTGGCGGAATCCACCTGCGCGGCCCACCGGGTTTTGAGTTTGTCGCCCGCGGGTTTCCACTGGGCAGAGAGGGTAAAGGTTGTCAGGAGTAAAGCCGACAGAATTACTTTTAATTTCATGTTGTTGTTCTTTTTTTGAGTGAATAATAAAATTTGACGGTGCGAATATAGCTGTTTACTGCCGGAAGGAGTGGTAAAAACCGGTCAAAATATATCACTGGCGTCTCATTTTGCATTTTTCTGCTCGTATTCCTGTTCGATTTCGCTGGGCCGCACGCCGAATTGCTGCTGAAAGCACTTGGAAAAGTAGGAGGGGGTGGTGAATCCGACTCTGTAGGAGACTTCGTTTACCTTGTATCCCTTTTCGCGGAGAAGGAGGGCTGCTTCCTTCAGGCGTTCCACCCGGAGGTACTCTTTGGGGGAGAGGTTCAGAATACCTTTTATCTTTCGGTAGAAGTTGGAGCGGCTCATGTTGAGATGGCCGGCCATCTCGTCTACGATGAAGTCGGGATTGTGAAGGTTTTCGTGTACGGCGGCGTTCAGTTTCCGGATGAACTCTCTGTCGGAGGGAGTATGCACGATGCTGTGGACGCCGAGGAAGGGATTTCGGAGGAAGGTTTCGCAAAGTTTTTCGCGACTCTGCAGGAGGCTGGCGATCTGCGCCATGAGGATTTCGAGAGAGAAGGGTTTGCCGATATAGGCGTCGGCGCCGGTTTCAAATCCCTCCACGGTCGACGCTGCGTTGACTTTTGCCGTGAGGAGTATCACGGGGATGTGACTGAACTCCAGGTCGCACTTCACGCGTCGGGTGAGTTCAAGGCCGTCCATTCCGGGCATCATGACGTCGCTCACGATGAGGTTTGTATTTTCCCGGCGCAGGCAGTCGAGGGCTTCGGCTCCGTCGGAGGCGGTGTGGACGCGGTAGTGGACGGAGAGGACTTTTTGCTGAAAGCGGAGGAGTTCGACGTCGTCTTCCACGAGGAGTATGGTGTAGCCGGCAGACTGTTTTTCTTCTTCGGCTTCGGAGGGAGAGTCGCCCGATTCCGCTGCGACGGGCAGGGGGGCGCCGGTCGCGGCGGGCAGGGGCAGGGTGAGGTGGAAGCGTATCAGGTCGTCGCTCTCTTCGAGCACCAGGTCGCCCCTGTGCAGGCCGGCGAGGGATCTGGAGAGGGCCAGGCCGATGCCGGTGCCGACGGTTTTGCCGTTTTCTCCCCGGTCGAGGTGTACGAAGGGTTTGAAGATGTCTTCGCGGTATTCCGGAGGGATCCTTTCGCCGTCGTTTTCGGTCAGGAGGTGGAATTGTCGACCCTCCGGGCCGGCGGCGGCGGCGGCGTATGCCTTTATCCGCACACGGGTGTCGCAGTATTTGATGGCATTGTTCATCAGGTTGCTGATGATTTTGATGAAGGCTTCTCTGTCGAGCTGTGCGTGGATGTCGGTGGCGGGCAGGTCGAGGTCGAAGAGGAGGTTGCGCCGGCGGGCGAGGGGGGTGAAGCGCAGAAAGGTGTCGCGAATCAGTGCTGAGGCGTTTTGCAGGTTCAGGTGGAGGGAATAGGCGTCCGATTCGGTTTTGCGGAAGTCTAACAGCTGGTTGGTGAGGTGGAGGAGGCGGTCGGTGTTCTTACTCATGATCCGGAGGTCTTCCGTCACCTCGTCGGAGGTCTGCCCGATCGTGAGGACGTGGTCGAGCGGCGCCTTGATGAGCGAGAGGGGGGTGCGGATTTCGTGGGCTACGTTGGTGAAGAAGTCTATCTTGGAACGATAAAGTTCACGTTCCTTTTCCTGTTCAAAGAGTTTCATCTTGCGCCGGCGGATGCGCTGCTCGCGGGTGTTGAGGTAGCGGTAGAGGAGCAGGAGGGAGAGGGCGAACAGGAGGATGTAGAGCGAGTAGGCCCAGACGCTCAGCCAGAAGGGCGGGCGGATGCGGATGCGGAGCGTCCTGACGCCGGCCCTTCCCGTCGGCCGGTCACCGGCGCCGTCGGCCTGGAGGGTGAGGGTATATCTTCCGGGTTTGAGGTTGGAGTAGATGATGTCCTGCCGGTTTTTGGCGTGTAACCAGTCTTTGTCGAAGCCGTCGAGCCGGTAGCGGATGTGGTGGAGGTGGTGGCCGGTGTAGTGGAGGGTGGCGTATTCGAGGCGGATGGAGTTTTTGTTTCGGGGGAGGGTCAGTTCGCGGGTATAGAGGATACTCTCCTTCAGGGGCGAGCCGGTGTCGGCGGGACTCACGCGCTCGTTTCCGATGAAGAGGTCGGTGAGGACGGGCGAGATGTCGGGTTCCGGATCGCGGAAGGTGTGGGGGGTGAAGCGCAGGAAGCCGTCGATGGAGCCGAAGTAGAGGGTGCCGTCCGGAGTGCGGTAGCTGGACTGGTAGTTGAACTGGTTTGTCTTCAGTCCGTTTCGGACGGTGTAGTTTCTGAAGGCATTCGTTTCCGGGTCGTAGCATACGAGGCCCGAGTTGGTGGAGAGCCAGAGGTTGGCGTCGCCGTCCTCCTCGATCTGATAGACGACGTCGTTAGGCAGTCCGTGGGCGCTGTTGACGGTGCGGAATGTTTCGCTTTCGCGGTCGAAGAGGTAGAGGCCGCCGCCTTCGGTGGTGATCCAGAGGCGTCGCCGGCTGTCTTCAAAGAGGCTGTTGAGCTTGTTATACATGGCGTTGGGCGTGCCGGCGGGGTCGTCCAGAAAGACCCTCCATACCTCCGTGTCGGGGTCGTAGCGGTGGAGGCCGCGGGCAAAGGTGGCTATCCATATTTTCCCGTCCGTATCCTCATAGATGTCGCGGATGTATGTTCCCTGCAGATGGTCGATTTGCGAGAAGTCGTCCCGGTCATAATTATAGATATTCAGCCCCAGGAGGTTGCCTACCCAGAGGGTTCCGCGGCGGTCTTTGTGTATGGCGAAGGTGCTGTTGTGACTGACGGCGCCGGGAGCGCCGGTGTGGGTATAGGTAGTCAGGCGGCCGGTTTTCAGGTTATAGCGGTTGAGTCCTTTGGAGAAGGTGCCGATCCAGAGGCAGTCGCCGTCGGCGCAGAGGGCGTGGATGTTGGTGTGGAGCGTGCGCAGGGCGTGGGGGAGGCGCAGGAAGTTGCCGGTGACGGGGTCGAAGAGGTTGAGGCCGCTGTCTTCGGTGCCGATCCAGATTCTTCCGCCTGGGGCGCTGCAAAATTCGCGTACGCGGCTTCCGTTCATGCGGTTGCCGCGGGCGAGGGGGTAGAACAGTTCAAACTGGTTGTCGGGGTCAGAATAGTAGTTTACCCCGCCGAAGTAGGTACCTATCCAGATGCCGCCTTCGCGGTCTTTGCTGATGGAGTAGACGGCGTTGTCGGAGAGGGAGTGGGGTATGTGGCTGTTGTGACGGAGGTTGACAGTTTCACCCGTCTCGGTGTCGAGGATGTAGAGACCCGATTCGCTGCCGATCCAGAGGGTGCGGGGGTCGATGCGCGTGAGGCAGCGGGCGAATACGGGTTTCCCGTTAGCGTCAGCGTCGAGGAGGATGCGGTGCGTGAGGTCGGCCGTGTTTACGCTGATGACGCCCCGGGTGGAGGAGGCGATAAGGATACGGTCACGTCCGTCGGGGATCACCTTCCATATCTCGCCGGTGCCGTAGACGAGGTGAGGGTCGTCTCTGAGGTGAAATTCGGAGACGTCGCCCGTCACCTTGTCGACCCGGACGAAGGGTCGGTTGTAGGGAAATACCCATACCCGTCCGCCCGGGGCGGGGCAGAGGCTGATCATCTTCATCCCGTCCGGGCTTTGGGGGATGGTGTAGTGGGTGAGGGTGTCGGCGGCGGGGTCGTAGCGGAAGAGGCCTTTTTCGTCCACGGAGATCCATATATCACCGTCGGCGTCGAGGAGGAGGTCGCTGACGACGCCTTCGGGCGAGAGGCCTTCGGGCGTTGTCCGTTCGAAGCGGGTGAACTCTTCCCTGCGGGGATTGTAGATGTAGACGCCATCTTCGGTACCCGTCCAGAGGTTATCATGTCTGTCCCGGAGGATGCGGTGGAAGACGTTGTCGCGCAGGATTCCGCCGGGGGTGAACTTGTAGGTGCGGAACGTGGTGCCGTCGAAGCGGTTGAGGCCGTCTTTGGTGCCGAACCAGAGGAAGCCCTGCGAGTCCTGATGGATGGCGTAGACGGTATTTTGCGACAGTCCGTTGTTGATGTTATAATGTCTGAAGGTGTAGTTTGCCGGCGAACGGTTTTCTCTTCCGGCGAAGGCGCCGGGCGCGGCGAAGGCAGCGCCTCCCCCCTCCTCCGCCGTCCACGGGAAGAGGAAGAGAGAGAAGAAGGAGAAGAAGAAGGAGTGACGAATGAGAACTCTTTTAATCATGGAGTTGAATCTGTTTTTGTTTTCCGGCGGAAAGATACGGAAAAATTTTATTAATGTGATGATGTGATAATGTGATAATGTGACCCACAAAAACAACCGGCTCGGGGAGCGCCCGAGTGGCAAGGGGCGGGAGCACCCGCCCCGACGAACGAAAAACTTCATTAATGGAAAGTTGAAAAGTGGAGAAGTGGAGAAAACCGGTTCGGGGAACGCCGGAGCGGCAAGGGGCGGGAGCACCCGCCCCGACGAGCGATTTCTTTATTAAGCGATTTCTTTATTAATTGTCTGAACTGTGATTCTTCTGATTTATTTGATTTATGTGATTGCTCTACCTGCATACCGTCGCTACGCGACGGCCATATATATAATGTACAGGGCAAGGCTATGCCTTGCCCTGTTTTCTTTATCGTTCGTCGGGGCGGGTGCTCCCGCCCCTTGCCACTCCGGCGCTCCCCGAGCTGATTGTTTTTGACGCATTGGTTATATAAATCATGTAAATCACGTAAATCAAAAGAATCACAGTTCAGACAATTAATAAAGAAATCGCTTAATAAAAAAATCGTTCGTCGGGGCGGGTGCTCCCGCCCCTTGCCACTCGGGCGCTCCCCGAGCTGATTGTTTTTGGCGGTACGGCGTCCCCCGAAGGATTTTCGGCGTCCCCCGAATGATTTTCGGCGTCCCCCGAATGATTTTCGGCGTCCCCCGAATGATTTTCGGCGCCCCCCGAATGATTTTCGGCGTCCCCCAAATGATTTTCGGCGCCCCCCGAATGATTTTCGGCGCCCCCTGAATGATTTTCGGCGCCCCCTGAACGATTTTCGGCGTCCCCCGAATGATTTTCGGCGCCCCCTGAACGATTTTCGGCGCGCCCTGAACGATTTTCGGCGCGCCCTGAATGATTTTCGGCGCGCCCTGAATGATTTTCGGCGCGCCCTGAGCGATTTTCGGCGCGCCCTGGATGATTTTCGGCGCGCCGCCAGTGATTTTCGGCGCGCCCTGGATGATTTTCGGCGCGCCCTGAGTGATTTTCGGCGCGCCGCCAGTGATTTCGGGAACGCCGCCAGTGATTTCGGGAACGCCGCCAGCGATTTCGGGAACGCCGCCAGTGATTTCGGGAACGCCGCCAGCCATTTCGGGAACGCCGCCGGACGTTGACGGCGCTGCGCGACGCGGTCGGGGAACGATCACTCTCCGGCCTTCATGTACCATCTTTTGAAGTCGGCGCTGCGCGCGCGGCTGACGATGATCTTCTCGGGGACGGGGACGGAGAGGTTTACGGCCAATTTGCCGTCGAACCAGAGCGAAAGGTCGGTCACGGCGCGGTGCGAGATGATGAACTGACGGTTAGCCCGAAAGAAGTGATCGGGATCAAGCTGCTTCAGGAAGTCGTCGAGCGAAGAGTCCATCGTATAGGTGTGCCGGTTGAAGCAGGTGATTTCGGCTCTCTTGTTCCGGGAGTAGACGCAGGCGATGTCGGCCGAGAGGATGGGGATCAGCCTGTCGCGTATCGGGATCAGGAAGCTCTGACGGTGCATGCGACCGGCTTGACGAATGCTTTTTATGATCTGCGTCACGGCGTCGGAGCGGTTGTGCCCCGGGGCGAAATTCCTGAGCTTCTCGAGCGCCTTGCGGAGGCTCGTGCGACTGATGGGTTTCAGCAGGTAGTCGATGCTGTTTACCTCGAAGGCTTTGAGGGCGTAGCTGTCGAACGCGGTGGTGAATATCACGGCGCTGCGGATGTCGACGCTGTCGAAGATGGCAAACGAGTCGCCGTCGGCCAGGTGGATGTCCATGAATACGACGTCGGGCATGTCGTTCGTAGTGAACCATTCGATACTTTCGTCCACGTTCTGGAGGACGGCCAGGGTTTCGATCTCCGCGTCTACGGATTTGATGAGTCGCCGGAGGTTTTGTGCGGCGGCAAATTCGTCTTCAATAATTACTGCTTTCATACTGTGTATATTTTTCTGTTAATTTTTCTGCTGTTTCGTTTCCCGGCCGTCGCCCGCGGGGGGGGGAGGGGCGTGGCGGATGAGCGGGATTTCGACCCTGAAGCGGCTCTCGCTTGCCTCGATGCGGATGTTTTTGCGGAACATCAGCCAGTAGCGTTCGCTAAGGTTGGAGAGTCCCAGCCCTCCGCCCGGGGTGACGCCGTGTCGCGGTTGCAGGTTGTTTTCGACGGCGATCGTCTCGTCGTCCGTCAGCCTGATGACCAGCCGCAGGGGTTTGTGCCGGCTCACGATGTTGTGCTTCACGGCATTCTCCACGAGCGTCTGTATGGCGAAGGGGAGGATGCTGTATTCGCGGACGCTGTCGGGCACGCGGACGTCGACGGTGAGCACGTCGCCATAGCGGATCTTCATCAGGTAGATGTAGGAGGCGGCGAACTCGAGTTCTTCGGCGAGCGTGGCCACCGAGTGTTCGCGCATCGTGTAGCGGAACACGGAGGAGAGTTGTTCGAGGTACTCGTGTGCCCGGTCGTCGTCATAGCCGATCAGTCCGCTGAGGGAGTTGAGCGAGTTGAAGAGGAAGTGGGGATCGGTCTGATTCCTGAGGGCGTCATAACGGTTCCTGAAGTTCTCGATAATGAGGTTTTTGTTCTCCTCGATCCTCTCCTGATTCTTGATGATGAGGTAGATGAGCGAGGTCACCAGCACGGAGGTGAAGTAGAGTATGAGGTCTTTGATGAACTGTATGATGGAGTATTGATAGGCCGTAAGCTCGTCTTTGAACCAGATGCCGGTCACCTGCGAGAGGATGGCGCTCAGGATGCAGACGGCGGGCAGCATGGCCGAGAAGAGGAGCCATGGCTGTCGGGCCTCGGGGGCGAAGCGGGCGAGTATGCGGAATTCGATGCGGAAGAAGAGGTAGAGGAGTGTGACGTTTTCGACGAAGGCGAGGATGAGTTCGACGTAGTATTCTGAGCGGGAGAACATGCCTGAGATGATTCTGCCCATGTTCTCTACCACGTAGAAGCTGTATATGAGGACGAGCAGCTGTATGAAGAGGAAGAATACGGTGATGAAGAGGGCGGCCAGAAAGGCCGTCCGTCCGTCCATGCGGATGAATGAATCCTTTTGGGCGGGATAGGCTGGTTTTTTAGCTTTTCGGATCATAATCATTACAACTAATCCGCCCCCGTGGGTGAGGCGGCATACAAATATAGTGAAAAACGATCAGCTGAGGGTTAACGGTATGAAACCCGGCAAGCCATGCGGAACGTAAGTCCGCTGCCCGCCGGGTTCTCTGAAGAAGAAGAAACTATTTCTGTCTCAGCACGCTGTTAGAGGAGATCGCCCCTGTCCGGTCTTCATCCTTATCCCATCGGGCGGGCGATACAATTCCATTGCCGGCCTGCCTGCATGGTTGAGGCGCGGAAGTCGTGTATCGGGGGCAATCTCTTTACCGTCATCATCAGGCTGTTCGGTGAAGTCAGAAGCGGTAACCCAGTCCTACGCTCAGCGTCTGCGTGCGTTTGGAGGCTGATTTCTTGAAGGCGTCGAGCTGATCGACCACTCCCACCTGGTATCCGGCATTGATCTGCATGGAGTTGAAGAACTCGTGTCCGACCATCACGCCGAAGCCGAAGTCCCAGCGGTTCATCGCCGCCTTGCTGTGGTACTTTTTATACAGATTGTGGTCTGCATGTTTGTACTTCGCGTTGAAGCCGACGCCCAGGTAAGGCCCCACGCCTGCATAGAACTTGCCGCAGGAGGTGGGCGTCTGTCCCATGAAGTAGACCGGCACCTGCATCCCCCACTGCCTGAAGGTATCGCTCACCGGGCCTGCTTTTGACAGGGACTGACGGTAGAAGAGCATCACTTCGGGCTGTATCGAGAAGCTCTGGCTGAGGCCGAAGTTCACGAACCCTCCGAGCGAGGGACCCGGTCTCATTTTGCTCGACTCTCTTCCGAGTCCGGAGAGCAGAAAGTTTGAGAAATTTGTTTCCTGCTTCACGCCGAACGACACGGGGGTCTGAGCGTTCACTGTTGCTAATCCTGCTGTCATCATTATGGACAAACAGGCTAAAATCATCTTTTTCATCATTTCTAAGTGTAATTAATTAATAAAATTGCTGTCATCTCTCGCATAATTTGTATTGCAAAGATACGGGGGTCACGGGCACTGTTCTTCGGAAAATCTGCCCAAACTGTAATTTTGGGTGCTGAACCGAACGGGTGGGATACCCGGACGGCTTCTCGGCGGCTGAGGCCGTGTCGCAGGCCGTGGGGGTGGTTCCCGTAGCGGTGACCGCCGGGGGGAGGGTGATTGCGGGCTGTTTTTCCGTTTTCACCCTGCGTCTGTTCTCTGCGCTATACATTATATAAGAGTGAGGGGTTATTTTTTCAAAGTCTGCGTCCGGCTGTCAGGGCGCCGGCGAGTCCTCCGGTGAGGAGTCCGCAGAGGCAGCTGTACCACCATTCGGACGAGAAGCCGAATGTTCCGTCATAAATACCCCAGTGCAGCCAGTAGAAGTATCCGGCCACCAGTCCTGACACCATGCCCAGAAGTGAGCGGATGTTCCTCCTCAGAAACTGGGGTGGAAGCGGCTCCGTCGTGGCAGCGACGTTCTGTGGCGGGACAGATCCGGCGGCCGGAATTGTTCTTCTGTCGGCCGGACTTTGTTCCGGTGATGTTTCCGGAACGGGTGTTGTCTGTTTCATTCAATTGTGTTGTTTTTTTTAAAGGGAAGGCTTGGATTTCATTCTGTCGGCAATCCTCCTCAGGTTGTCGGTAGAGACGAGTCCCATGACGCGTTTCGCTTCGATGTAGCCGTCGAGTATCAGCAGGCAGGGGACGCCTGAGATGTTGTATCTGTAAAAATATTCGCTGTTCTCCTCAACCTCCGCCGCGTAGAGGCGGATGCCGCGGAGGGTGGCGGCGTCCATACGTTCGATGTTGCGCCGCATCGCGGCGCATGCGTCTGAGTCTCTGCGGTAGAAGAAGAGCATGGTGATACCGTCTCTTGCCGGATCGTCTTCGGCGTGAAGTTCCGTCAGCGTCGAAGCGTTCTCGTCCGGCGGGGGGATATTCCCCGTATTTTTCTCCGCAATGATGCCCGTCAGCGTGACGAACAGCAGAATGGCTGTCAAGAAATGCCACGGTCTGAAGCTAAAGGGGCGTTTGCTGTCCATAATCGTCAGGGGTTTGTCTGTTGAATGATTTTTGTTTTTTCGGAGAACAAAGGTACGTCGTCACGCCGCGCCGTCGCGGCGCCGTCCGGCCGAAACGGACTTATCGGACGCTGAAGCTGCAAATCGGGTTACCGAATGTGTACTGTCTTCTTCCGCGTCGGTGTCGGCGTCCGGAGGGGGGGTGTGAAAGAAAAAAGACCGCTCCGGAAACATTCCGAAACGGTCTCAAACAATTTAATTAAACAAAAACTACATGTATTCTTCTATGTTCCATACAAAGGCGCGAAGTCCCAGGTTAGGCGACTCTCGGTCGAGTTCCCACAGGTAATCGAGCAGGGGTTTCACTCTATCGTTGTCCACGACGGTGAGGATAGCCCGGTTCACCGAGGGCCACGCGTGTGAACCGTAATGTGGTTCTCCGTCCTGACTTCCTCGTCCGTACACTTCTTTCCAGGAGGTGTATCCGCGTATGTTGAGCGAATTGAGTTCGCTTGTTACCTCGTCATAGTGCGCCTGGTCTAATGTTATCATTACTGCTTTCATATTTATTTATTTTTTGTGTGAGGTCTGCTTTAATTTTCAATTGAGGATGTTTTTAAGAAGCGGTGATAACCAGCTCGGGGAGCGCCCGAGCTGGTTTTCTCCGCTTCTCGACTTCTCATTACGCCGCCGTCCAGACTTTCTCGCGAAGCTTCCTGCGTCTCCTGCGTACGCCGTAGCCGGCCATCATCGAATAGAGTGCCGGTATCAGTATAAGCGTGATAACGGTAGAGAAAGTCATCCCTCCGATAATAGAAATACCCAGCGCCTTCCACATCTCCGAACCTTGTCCCGTACCGACAGCCAGGGGTACCATCCCTAAAATCGTAGTGAGTGTAGTCATCAGCACGGGACGAAGTCTCGAACGTCCTCCGTGTACCACTGCCGTGATGATGGACATGCCTCTTTCACGGTTGAGGTTAATATAGTCAATCAGTACGATAGCATTCTTCACCACCATCCCCACAAGCATGATCAGCCCGACGAATCCCATGATTCCCAGCGGTTCTCCCGTGAGGGCGAGGAAGAGAATGGAGCCGACAAAGGCGAACGGCACGGTGAGGATAATCATAAACGGATAGGTGAGCGACTCAAACTGCGACGCCAGTACGATATACACCAGCAGCGAAACGATCATGAGGAGGAGTCCCAGTTCGGAAAACGATTCCTGCTGATCTTCCAGCGAACCGCCCATCTCCACCTGTACGCCCGGAGGCATATCCGTTGCAGCCAGAATGACGTTTACATCAGTCACCACCTCGCTCAGGGCGCGTCCGTAAATGGTTCCCGTCACCGTCACGATACGCTGACGGTCTTGACGGTCGATCTGCGGCAGCGTAGAGCTTTCCACCACCGTACCCAGTTCCCGAACGCGTACGCCCACACCCATCGGGTTATAGATAAGGATATTCTCAATATCTTCGATTGAGCGGCGATACTGTTCCTCATAACGTACGCGGATGTCATACTCTTCGCCCTCCTCCCGGTAGCGCGACATGACAAGACCGTTGATCCTGTTCCTTATGGCGCCGGCAGCCGTACTCATGTTCAGCCCGTTCAGCGCCAGCTTCTCGCGGTCGAAGCGGATCTGATATTCCATCCGGTAATCCTTTCTCGACACCGTAATGTCGCGCAGTCCGTCCACGCCGGCCAGTCGGGTTCTCATATCGGCGGCCAGCCTGTCGGTCGCCTCCAGGTCGTAACCATAAATATCCAGCGCAATGTTACTCCCGCCGGTCATCCCCATGCCGCCTCCGCCGGGCGTCACCTGAAAGCGGTACAGTTCCGGCATGTTGCCGAAGTCCTGACGGATTTCGTCCGAAACGTCATAGATACTCTTTTTCCTGTTTTTGGCCTCCGTCAGACGTACCCTGTACGTCATGATATTGGATGCGTTATCCTGCATGGCCGCCCAGGTATTGTCCTCGTCGGCGGCGCCCACGCTGAACGAGATGATCTCGATCTCCGGATATTTCTCCTCTATGCTCCGCGCTATCCTGTGACCCGTTTCCCGTGCCACTTCCATACGCGTTCCGGTAGGCATCTCCACCGTAATGTCAATCTCGTTGTTGTCCGACGCCGGCATAAACTCCGTCTTCAGCGTGACGGCGCTCACAACCACGCTCAGCAGAAAGACGATCACCACCGCCGTCAGCGTGAAGCGCCTCCTTCGCGCCACCCAGTTCACCAGCCGCGAATAGGCATAATCAAGCCGGTTGAGCAGCGGAAGCATTCTGCTGCCGTACCATCTGTCGAAGCCGGACGTCCTGACCTTTTTCTCCTTGTTCGACCGCATCATGTTGGCGCTCATCATCGGAGTGAGCGTCAGCGCTATGATCAGCGACAGGGAGATAATAATAGTCACCATCCATCCCAACTGCTTAAACATCACGCCGGCAAATCCGCCGACCATCGTCATGGGCAGGAACACCGCGATAATCGTCAGCGTGGAGGCGATCACCGAAAGGGAAACTTCCTCCGTACCATACACCGCCGCCTGCTTGACGCGACTCCCCCGTTCGATATGCGAAGTGATATTTTCCAGCACCACGATAGCATCGTCCACCACCATCCCGATCGTGATGGAGAGCGCCGAGAGCGAGATTATATTGATAGAGTTTCCGGTGAGATAGAGGTATATAAACGATCCGATGAGCGAAATGGGTATGCTCACCATGATGATGATCGTGGCGCGCCACCTCCCCAGGAAGAAAAGCACGATGACGCCGACAATGATGAGGGCGAGCAGGATCGTTTCCAGCAGACTGTTGATGGATGCTTTGATGTGATCGGAGGTATCCATCACCGTAACGAGTTTGATGTCGGGCGGGAGGTTCTTTTCCAGTTCGGGAAGCTGCGCGTTCACCGCGTCGGCGATGGCGGCAGTGTTGGCGCCCGACTGTTTCTGCACTACAATGGAGGCGCTGCGCTGTCCGTTGGTATAGTTCTCCTGGATGCGCGACTCCAGCGTATCCTTCACCGAAGCCACGTCCTTCAGATAAATGGCGCGTCCCTGACTGTTGCCCACAATGATGCTGTTCAGGTCGCGACTGTTCTCAAACTCCCCTTCCAGGCGCAGCATGTAGGTCTGCGTACCGATGTCGAAGTTACCGGCGGGAACGTTCACATTTTCGGTGGCAATCACCTGTGCGATCTGTTCCAGCGAGATATTGTATGCCTCCATCTTTTCGGGAACCACATTCACCTGAATTTCCCGCTGCGGCGCGCCGCTGACGGATACGGTACCTACTCCCGAAATGCGGTTGAGGGGATTGGCTACCTGTTCGTCGAGGATCTTGTACAGCGCGCCTGCGCTCTCCCTGGCCGTGGCCGAGAGAATGACTACGGGGATCATGTCGGAACTGAACTTCAGGATAATGGGATCTTCCGTACCGTCCGGCAGGAATCCCGATATCATATCCACTTTGTCTCGCACATCATTCATCACCCCGTCCATGTCGGTGCCGAAATCGAATTCCAGCATGATTATCGACATGCCGTCCCGCGACTGTGATGTGATTTCTTTCAGCTTTTCGGTGGAGTTCAGCACATCTTCAAGCGGACGGGTTACGTTTGTCTCCACGTCTTCGGCGCCCGCTCCCGCGTAGGAGGTCATGACCGAGACGATATTCATGTCGATGTTGGGATAGAGGTCTATGGGCAACTGCCTGTAGAACATGATCCCTATCAGTACAACGCCGATAAATATCAGTGATGTTCCCACGGGATTTTTCACCGCGGTTTCATATATCTTCATACGATTATTTTATTTGCAGTTTGGAATCTCGGAACGGTCTCATTCTACTATTTCAACTTCCGTCCCGTCAATCAGGTTATTGTTACCCTGCACGATCACATTGTCGCCGTTACTCAGCCCCGCAACGATCTCGTACTTGTCGTCGATCCGCACGCCCAGTTCCACCAGGGTATAGACTGCTTTTCCGTTTTCCACCACAAACACGTAGCGGTCGTTGGAGCCTACCTGTTTCAGGACAGCTCTGTCCGGAAGCAGCGGTCGGTCGTTGGTGCCGAAGTTCATCCTCACGCGTGCAAACATGCCGGGACGCAGCCGCTGATCGCCGTTAGGCGTCAGTATCTCTACGGCGAACGTGTGTGAAGCCGGGTCTATCGTGGGATGAATCAGTGAGACTTTTCCCTGAAACACTTCACTGCCCAGGGCGTCCACCAGTACTTCCACGGGCATACCCTTCACCACCCGGCTGTAATAGGCTTCCGAGACGTTGACCTTCACCTTTACGGGATTGATGCTCTCGATGGTGAGGATGGGATACTGTCCGGCCACATCTCCCGGATCGTAATTGCGGGCTGTCACTACTCCGTTCACGGGGCTGGTCAGGGTGGTATTTTCCTCCAGATTGTTCAGAACGTATTCTGCCACGTCGAGCTGCGCCTTTGCCTGGTCGAGCTGCTGTTTGGATATGCCGCCCACTTCATACAACTCTTTATAGCGTTCGTAGTCGCGCTTCATCGTGGCTACCTGTGTCTGCTGCTGCGAGAGATTCACCTTGTCCATTGCCACCAGGGGCTGTCCGCGACGGACTTGCGAACCTACGTCTGCTTTGATTTCGCGGATTCTCCCTCCCATAGCGGGGGCGATGTTGTTCACCTGGTCGGCTTCCACCGTGGCGGTAAAGGTCGATACCTGGTCTACCGGCACTAACTGTACTCTCTCTGTGCGTACTTTTGCTTTCGGCGAAGCCTCTTCGCGTTCGGCATTTCCGGTGCGGTCTGCCGCTCCTCCGCAGGAAGCGAGTAGCGCTGCTGCTGCCGGTAAAAGAGCAATTTTCAATAAGCTGTATCGTTTCATATAATAATTAATGTATATAATGTTTTTAATTCGGATTTCAATGTGTCATGCTTCCGGTCATTCGGTCATTCGGCGCTTACCGGTGTTATGTCGTATCCCAGCACCTTTTCCAGATCGGCTTTGGCCGAGAGGTAGTCGTATATGGCGTTCCTGTACTGCAGTTCGGCGTTAAGCACGGCCAGCGCTGCGGCATTGACGTCTACGATGGTTCCCATCCCTGTTTCGTACCGCTTCAGGGTGATGCTGTGTCCCTTCCGGGCCTGCTCTACGGAGGATTGCGTGGCTGCTACCTGCTGCACGTTTTTGTGGATGAGGTCGTAGCTGTTCCTGATTGACAGTTTGAGGGCGCGTTCCACGTCCTTTCGCTGCTCGCTCAGCTGCCAAAGCTGTATTTGTGACTGCTTCACGCCGTGGTAGCGCTGTCCTCCGCTGAAGAGCGGTATCTGGAGCGTGACGCCCAGCATGGAATAGGGATCCCAGCGGTATGTGCCGAATCTGAAGTCGTTGTTCTGACTTGTGTATGTCCAGTTGAAAGAGGTCACGAGCGAGGGGGCATACTGCAGTTTCTGCAGGTCGTATGCGTTTTTCGCCTGTTCGGACTGCAGGTTGAATTGCCTGATGTCGCTGTTACTTATCAGCGAGGTGTCTGCGGGGATGATGGCGTCAAACATGCTTTTTTCGTAATCGTCGAGCGATCCCAGCACTTTCAGCGGCACATCGCTGTCGATTCCCATCAGCATTTTCAGTTGCAGTTCGGCGATCTTCATCATGTTTTCAGACTGGAGGATGTTGGGGATAAGGCTTTTCAGGCGTACGTCGGCCGTGATCACGTCATATTCGGCTACAACTCCCTGGCTGTAGCGGTTGCGAATGTCTTCGAGGTTGATCGAGTCGGTCTCGTAGGTTTTCCTGAAGACGCTGTGACTGTCCTGCGCGAGCAGCAGACTGAAAAATGATTTCTTTACCTGATTGGCCAGGTCGATGCGTGAGGCGCGTGCCTTTTCCATGGAGAGACGGATGTCTACCTCGCTCATCCGGATGTTTTTCCAGAGTGAGGGGACTACTACCGGCAGGCTTACGTTCAGCCCTGCCGACCAGACATTGAAGCGTCCCATCTGGAGACCTTCTCCGCTGTCGCCGCCGTCGCCGGGCATCATCGCCTTTTGCAGCACCTGCAGTATTTTCAGCTCTTCGGGAGTATAATCCCCCGGGTCGGCGCCGCCGCCGCCCATGCCGAAACCTTCGTCAAAATAGACTGTCTGCCTTTTGATGGCGCGTTGATATTGCCCGATCAGATCCATCTGCGGCATAAGGGCGCCGTAGGCTGATTTCAGGGCATACTGCTTTTTGGTTATCTCCATGTCGGCGACCTTCACTGTGGGATTTTCACTGAGGGCTATTTCCAGTGCCCGGTTCAAATCGATCCGCAAACTGTCGGTCTGCTGCGCTCCTGCCGTCGACCAGCCGGATAGTGCCGGCAGCAGCAGGAATATGTACGTTATTCTTCGTAAGTTCATTGTGCTTGTATTCAATTATCTATTTTTGCTGTTTCAAATAGTCGTCTATGATTTTGATTCCTTTCCCGGTCATTATGCCGCGTATGAAGTTGATCATCATCGTGTAGAAGAGTTCGTCGAAGGAGAAGGGGGGCGTCTTGAGGTAGGACGCGCGAACGTATGTATAGGTGGTTTCTTCTACCAGAAAGGCTGCCACGTCCACGTTCAGGTCTTCTCTTATGTATCCTTCTGCGATTCCCTGCTGCAGAAAATTCTGCAGGTGTCTGTTGTTGTTCTCGGTCTGCGTCTTGAGCAGGCTGGCTGCCCGGGGATAGTATTTCTGGACGTCTTCGATGAACTTCGCACAGCAGATGGGCGTGGTGCGATGTTCCTCTATGATCGCGATGAAGACTTCCACTACGTTGCGACATTCTGCGAGGAGGGCTTTGAGCGTCTTGCTCTTCCGCTCGAAGAAGAGGTGCAGTACCGACAGGAGGATGTCTTCCTTGTCCTTGTAGTTTTCGTAAATGGTTCTTTTTGAGATCCCGAGCGAGAATGCGATTTCGTCCATCGACACATTCTTTATGCCGTATTGTTTGAAGAGATCGCCTGCTTTTTCTATTATTCTTTCTTTTACATGCATTGTTCTGTTGGAAAATTGCGTTTAAAACGGCGCAAAGGTAATGGAGAAAACCCGAAAACACAAATTAGTTTTCCGGGTTTAACATACTTTACCGCTGAGGGCTGTTTCAACCGGTCGTCCGGCGCTGTCCGGTCTGCGCTTTCCGGCGGTGCGGGCGGGTTGTTTGCGGGCGACGTCGCCGGAGACGGCTTGCTGACGGGAACGGTGTTACATACTTGCTGTCTTGCAGGGATTTCGGAAAGAATTGACAAAAAAAGGGCGGTTTTTGATAACTGATTTCCGGAATTAACTGCATACCTTTGCATCCGGAAGGTGTGCGCCCCCGGCCGGTGATGATATTTGCCCCGTGACGTTCAGCTTCGGATTTCTGACACGGTATAAACGCTAATACGCAACAGTAGATAACATTTTTAAAAAAAAGACGAAATGAACAGATTAAAATTTATGCTTATAATTATGGTGATGTGCTGCGCATCGTCATGTGTGGAAGACGAGGTTCCCGAACTGGAGAGCATTACGGGAACGATTGATCTCAGCGGCTTTATCCCTGCTCCGAAGACGGGCGAAACGCCGATAAAGACGTTTCCCCGGGACTTTGGGGAAGGCGGGGTGTTCAGCGGTGAGGTGAGCTGGGAGCCCGACCACGATGTCTTCCGGCAGACGACCGTCTATACGGCCAGGGTGACGCTGAGACCTGCAGCGGGATACTTCTTTCTCCATACGACTCAGTATGGTATCAGGATTGCACATGCCGGTTCCAAGTCGATTAATTCGCTCTCTGATCCTGATAATCTTGACGAATCCCTGTGGGAGGGCGACATTATTTTCCTGGAGACGGATGCCTCTCCTCTCTTCGGCGATCCCGCCGTCTATGACAGCGCTGTCGATATGATATGGAAATGTGTCGGGGAGCCGTCCCTGTACGTCCGGCTGAATCCGGGGGCGGAGACGGTGGAACTGGAGAAGACGGATGCCGGTGTACAGGGCTTGCTCCTCTCGCGTACCAACTGTCCGGCCGAGTTGACCATCGACGGTAGCAGCAACGCCAGGGTGATACAGCTTGAAGGTAGCAATTCGGGCTCATCTCCCATCATCACCGTGGGCAGTGGTGTGACGCTTACGCTGAAGAATATTACCTTCCGGGGTTTGAGCAGCAACACGGCTCCCCTCATCAGGGTGAACAGCGGCGGAAAGCTTGTGCTGGACCGCGGTGTGGTGATCAGGGGTAACCGCAACCTCCTGGGCGACGGAGGGGGTGTGTATGTAGATGAGGGCGGTGCGCTCGACAAGCGGCAGGGCAGCATTATATACGGGTATGATGCGGAGGTGATGGAGGATGAGAATTATGCCGAAGGCAGTGGATATGCCATATATACCGGGCATGGGATGTGTGTCAACAGCACGGTCGACACGAATAGCAGTCTGTCTGTGAGTGCGCAGGGAGAGACCGATTCCTACGGATCACCGTGGGGTATAAACATGCCTGATACTCCTGCTGCGATCATGGATCTTTTGAGTATGTATAGCTCTTTCGGTCCCAAGACCGGGAAGCTGCTTACCCTTGTTATGGGATCGGATAAGGTTGTATCGTTTGACGGCGATTTCACCGGCTTTACTTTCACGAAGGAGACAGGTCCCACCGAACTGATTCTCGACGGCAGCCACAAAGAGATGGATCTCACGGGGTCTCCATGCGGCAAACCGCTTATTAGCGTGGGGGACGGCGTAACGGTCAGACTGTGCAACATTACCTTTAAGGGACTGAGGAGGGGTGACAACGACGACAGCGACGACAATTCTGCGCCCCTCTTCATGGTGGAAGGGGGAGGACGGCTCCTGCTGGAAGATGATGCGAAGATTATGGATAATAACTTCCTCAACCTCATTCCCGGCAGGCCTGATGCTGATTTGGACGGTGGTGGCGTGTATGTGTCAACCGGCGGAAGGCTCTCCATGAGGAGTGGGGCAGTCATCAGCGGACATCAGGTGAAGGCACACGGCGGGGGTGTGTTTGTCGCTTTAGGCGGTTCATTCATCATGACGGACGGGGTCATCAGCGGCAACCGGGCGAATTATGGCGGAGGTGTGTTTGCATACCAGGGTAGCACTTTCAGCAAGACCGGCGGTACTATTTACGGGAACGTGGCCGGCGACGGCACTACTCCGGAGGCGGACGATCTGAAAAACGAGGCAAGCTTCGACGAAGGCGGCGGTCATGCGGTACGATATGGCGGCGTGCGGGGCCGCGACAAGACGGCGGATAAGAGTATAAATCTGAACAGCGGTGACTCTACTAACTGGGACTGGTTTTCGCCGGAGCAGTGAGAAGTGGAAAAAACCAGCTCGGGGAGCGCCCGAGTGGCAAGGGGCGGGAGCACCCGCCCCGACGAACGATTTCGGAGCGTGATAGCGCGTAGTTACATTGCTTCTTCGTAACACACCCCCAACCCCCTCTCAAGAGGGGAGCTTGCGCTATCG
>JAIRSV010000044.1 GCA_031255275.1 Proteiniphilum sp. | reverse complement strand
CAGGACTGGGGTTACATCACGCAGCGCAACGACGATATATACCTCACCGTTTTCAATAAGCCCGTGAATAACCTCGTGAGGGTGAAACTCCCCAAGGCGAAAAACAGCAGGGAGAATGTGATGATTATCGACAGGGCGGTTTTCCTGACAGACGGAAAGCCTGCCCGGATCAGAGAGAGTTTACGCGACAAATCGGGATTCGAATATTATGATATAGTGATTCCCGAAAGCTTGCAAAAGCAGACCATGCCCTTCGTGATAAAGATAAACCTGAAGGAAATAAGCCGCGGTAACCGTGCCGCCTACCAGCAGGCACTGACATAGCCATTATAAATAAGCACATGATTATAAAATTAATATTGAAGGTGAAATTAAAAAGAGTATTATGAAAATGATTTTAGAAAGACGAAAATTACGCACAAGTCTTGTTACAGGCATCCTGTTTTTTGCGGCAATAACCGTATTTGCGCAAAATCAGCAAACGGTAACAGGTGTAGTGACGGATTCCGGCGGCGAGCCGCTGATAGGAGTCAGTATTGTACTGAAAGGCACCTCCACGGGAGTAATTACCGACACGGACGGAAACTATTCCATCGGAGTGACGTCCGAACAGGACGTGCTGGTATACACCTATATCGGTTTTGCCGACGAGGAGATAACCGTAGGGAACAGATCCCGTATCGACGTTACTTTACGCGACGATACCCAGCTTCTGGAAGAGGTAGTCGTAGTCGGATTCGGCACCCAGAAAAAGGTGAACCTGACCGGAGCCATCACCAACGTGGGACAGGAAGTGTTTGAAAACAGACCTGTCGCCAACGTGGGAAAGGCCCTGCAGGGAATCGTCCCGAATCTGAACATAAACATCAGTAACGGTGCGCCGAACACGGCGCCCTCATTCAACGTGCGGGGCGGAACGTCTATGGCGTATGATTCCGGTTCCGGGAAATATGTTATTCAGAGCGGCGCGCCGCTTATTCTGGTCGACGGAATAGAGATGAGCCCGGCCATGCTGAACCAGATGAACCCGAACGACATCGAAAGCATGAGCGTGATAATGGACGCCTCGGCCGCTGCCATATACGGCACCAAAGCCGCATTCGGAGTCATACTGGTCACCTCCAAATCGGGAAAGTTCAACCAGAAGGGAAAAATCAGTTACAGCTACGACATCTCCTTCGACACTCCCACCGCCCTGCCTGACCTGCTGGACGCTTATACCATTCAGAAGTCGGGAATGGACAGAACCCTGTGGACGCTCGGCAAACCGGGATCGGCCGACGAACAGAAGCTGGAAGCCATGCTCAAGTACATGAATGACCCCAGACCCGAAAATGCGTATTACATGAACGGCAACACAATCGAATGGGTCGCGACGATGGATCCCTACAAGGAAGTTGTGCGGAAATGGTCTCCCACGCACAAGCACAATCTGAGCTTTCAGGGCGGTTCCGACAGGGTGGCCTATTATATATCGCTGGGATACCAGGGACAGGAGGGGATGTATAAGATCAACACCGACAAATACAGACGCTACAACGCGGCAGTACGCGTAAACGCCAAAGTGAACGAATGGTTCAATCTCGAAGGGAAGATCAATTACAACGAAACCAACTATGAAGCGCCCTATATCGTGGGCGGAAAAGGCAGTATCTGGTCAGCCATGAGAGGCGAGGTGCAGAAAAACATCAACATGCCCATCATGACCGGGCCCAATGACCCCATACCGAATGTCTATACCGACAATATTCTGGCATGGATGTCATACGGAGCAAAAACAAAATCCACCTCCGCCACGACATCGCTGGCGCTTTCGCCCGAATTGATCATCCTGCCCGACGTACTGAAGGTGAAAGCCGATTTGTCATACCTTCCCCAGGTCTCCCGGTCTACCCGGAGGAGTCCGCAGCACAGTTACATCACCATTGCCTGGAACCCCGTATCCGAACAGTCGGAGGCGCAGGAGCACAGGGGACAGACTTCGAAAACGAATACCGACGCTTACGCCATCAACGTATACGCCGATTTCAACAAGCGCTTTGCACAGGTACACAATCTCTCCGCCATCGTCGGCTTCAATCAGGAAAGCGTGGAGTACAGCGAAGTAACTGCCAACCTGAGGGGACTCTTCTCCCCCGACATCCTGAAACCCGACGCGGCGGAAGATCCCTCGCTTCACACGATAACTACCGGCTCTCAGAGACGTACGGGACGGGCTGCGTTCGGCAGAATCAACTATAATTACAAGGAGCGTTACCTTTTTGAAGTAAACGGCCGTTACGACGGCAGTTCGCGATTCACGCCGAACAAACGCTATTTCTTTTTCCCCTCGTTCTCCCTCGGGTGGCGCATTGCGGAAGAAGCATTCATGCGTTCCACAAGGGGATGGCTCGACAACCTGAAGGTGAAAGCCTCATGGGGTAAGCTGGGCGATCAGCCGGGCAACTATTATCCCTATCAGGCGGTGATGACATCAAACAAAGCCGGTTTCCTCCTCGACGGCAAATACGTAACCACCGTGAGAGTGCCGGGACTGGTATCCCCCGACCTCACCTGGCAGAAGGCCACCAGCAAGAACCTGGGACTGGAAGCCAATCTGCTGAAAAACAGACTGAGCTTCACCTTCGACCTCTTCGAAAGAAAGACCACCGATATTCTCACCGACGGCGCCACCGCCTATCCCTCCGTATTGGGAGCCTCGGCGCCGCTGGAAAACTCAGGCTCGATCAAAGCCTCCGGCTGGGAACTGCAGACCGGCTGGAGAGACCGGCTGGCCGGCGGACTGAATTATGGCGTCACGTTCACCCTGTCCGATTCCCGCACCAGGGTACAGCATTATGCCGCCAACCCGACCAGGAATACCGGTTCCCTCTACGACGGCGCTTATCTCGGCGATATATGGGGATATGAAGTCGGCGGAATCCTGCAGGCCGAAGACCTGACCCTCAACGAAGCCGGTACGGGATACATCTTCCGGGGACCGTATCATTCGGGAAACCTCTTCCCCGGCTACGTCTGGTACAGAGACATTGACGGCGACGGAAAAATTGACGGCGGCACAAGTACCGTCGACAATCCGGGCGACAGGCGCATTATCGGCAACAGCACGCCGCGCTACAAGTACGGCGTGAGAGGAAACGTCGCATACAAAGGCTTCGACCTCGAAATCTTCTTCCAGGGCGTAGGCAGGAGAGACTACTGGACGGGAAGCTCCACCTACTGGGGCGGAGGAGCCGGCTCTCGCTGGATGTATGACCGCTCATGGACGCCCGAACGAACCGACGCCAAATTCCCGATGTACGGCGCTGTCCCGAGCACGTCGAAAGCGTATCTGCTGGACGCCTCCTACCTCAGACTCAAACAGCTCATCTTCGGCTATACGGCGCCGCAGGCGTTTACGCGGAAACTGAAAATAGACCGGCTTCGCTTCCACGTTTCCGGCTACAACCTGTTTGAAATATCGGATATACCCGGTCTGTTCGACCTCGACCTGATGTCGGATACCTATCCCGTACAGCGTACCGTCGCCTTCGGCGTTCAGATAGGATTCTGACCGATGACCGGTTGAAATGATTCTTAATCAGATTCAGTGAACTTTTTAAAGACTTAAAACATGAGATTTTTACAGTATATTACGCTTGCAGTTTGCCTGACGGGAACCATTCTTCTCCCCTCGTGCAACGACGACTTCCTGCAGCAAGACCCCAAACAGGAACTGGCTGAGGGTTCATTCCTGAAAAACGAGGGCGACTTGCCGCTCTATCTGAACCAGTTTTATAACGCCTTCGTGACGGGACACCAGAGCGGATGGGCAGACGGCCGGATCGCCCCCTTCTACGACGTACAGGGAAGCCCCATCATATACAAAGACCTGTTCTCCGACAATATGGTGAAGTCCGGCGCAGCCTCCTCACGCCTCAACGAAAGCTACAGAGTCCCCCAGAGCGGCACCGCCGAGGGGTGGGACTGGACGCAGCAGCGCGCCATCAACTATTTTCTGCGCAACTATACCCAGGCTAACGGTTCGGTGAGCGACCCCTCGCAACTCAATAAGTGGGCGGCCGAAGCGCGCTTCTTCAAAGCATGGGATTACTTCAACAAAGTAGTCATCTTCGGCGAAGTCCCCTGGTATACATACGACATGAACGTCAAGTCGGAAGAACTCTACGCCCCGCGTACACCCCGCGTCGAACTGATGGATTCCGTCCTGTGGGCCATCAACTATGCCGTGGACTACATTCAGGACGGCGACAACCCCAACGGACGTATCAACAGAGATATGGCCAACTTCCTGAAGGCCCGTATCACCCTCTTCGAGGGTACTTACCGCAAGTACCACACGGAACTGGGCCTGGAAAGTACCCACCGGCAGTGGCTGCAAGAGTGCGTCACGGCCTGCGAGGCGATCATGCGTACCGAAAGGTATACGCTGTATGACGCCGGCGCGGACGCTTACTGGAAGATGTTCACCTTCAAGCACACGCCTGCGGCCGACGGTAACGGCGAAGCCATACTCGCCCGCGTTTACGACGGAACGAACGTGGGGAATGCCACGCAGCGCTACTTCGAGCAGAATAACGGAGGCGCTTCCGGGCGTTACAGCAAGGGTGCCACGCGCAGCCTGGTGGACGAATACCTCTGCATCGACGGACGTCCGATCTACGTGAACGAAGGCGGAGGAAACTATACGCCCAATCCGCTCTTCAAGGGCTACGACGGCCTGTGGACGGAACTCGAAAACCGCGACCCGCGCCTCACCCAGACGGTTGCCCGCCCGGGAGAATACCAGACTGTTTCGCAGGTAGGATCGGGCGAGATGGACAAAGCCAAATACGGAATCACGTATCCCTCCATCGCCTACAACGACCACAGCGCCCCCGGAACCACCATCACCGGATACCTCATCGCCAAGCACTTTATGGCCGATAAGACCGAAGTTGACGCTGTCACCAACGGACAGCAGACGGGCGTGATGTTCCGCTATGGTGAGGTGCTGCTGATGCTGGCCGAAGCAAAGGCCGAACTGGGCACGCTGACGAATGGAGATCTGGACAATACGGTCAACAAACTCCGCGAAAGGGCGGGATTCGATTTCGCGAAATACCCCAACAGCAGACTCACCCTGCAAAACATCCCCGACGACCCGCGCCTGGATAAGATATACGCTGCCAAGCTCTCCTATTCCCTGTCGCCCCTCCTCCGCGAAATACGCCGCGAAAGGCGCGTGGAAATGGCCATCGAGGGGGTACGCTACGAAGACCTCATGCGCTGGAAAGCCGGCAAGCTGCTCACCGTGCCGTTGCGGGGAATGAAATTCACGCCGGAGAAACAGCAGATGTATGACGGCAGCCATACCCAAGTGACCAGTCCGCCCACCTGGACAGCCCGGAAAGCGGTGGTGGGAACGGAGGTATTTCTCGACGCCGACGGCTTCCTGATCGCCTATCCGCGCGACGCGCGGCTCAACGGTGACGGGGTGCTGCCCTGGAGCGACAGACGCTACTGCTGGCCGATACCCTTCGACCAGCTGGAACTGAACAAACGACTGGAACAGACGCCCCACTGGGAAGACATTCAGCGATAAGTAACCGGTAAATTCACAATGTAAGCTATTTGAAATATGAAGAAAACTGATTTGATGAAAGCCCTCGTCACGCTGACGATAGTGGCAACCGCCCTGATGACCGGTTGCAACGACGGCGGCGACAGTGGAAAGGTGTTGGCCGTGACGCTGCAGGAAGCGGTGAGCGACGGAAATAACAACAACACGATGACCATTTCGCTGAAAGATAACGAAACGCTGCAGCTCACCCCTTACGTCCTGCCACGGGACGCGACGAACAGGAACGTAACCTATTCGTCCCTGCATCCCGAGGTGCTGACCGTGAGCGAAAGCGGCCTGATCACCCCGACGGGCGTGGGTACCGACACGCTGACCGTAAGCGCTACCGACGGATCGGGCGTCAAAACCTCCTACCTGGTACGCATTATCGACCACAAGGTGAAGGCTACGGCCATCAACGTCACCGCGGAGGGAAGCAACATGACGCTGAAAATTGAGGGTACTCCCTTCAACCTGGCCGCCACCCTCACGCTGGCGCCTGCCGACACCTGGGACAAAACACTGAAATACACCTCCGGCGACGAATCAATCGTCAAAGTCTCGAAGGAGGGACTGGTGACTCCCGTCGCCGCCGGCGTCACGACGGTGACGGTGGAGACGACCGACGGCAGCAACCTCTCCCGCGTGTGCAACGTGACGGTGCTTGACAGAGCGCCCACTGCGCTGAACCGTGCCGGATGGACGGCTAAAACCGCTGCTGCCATCGAGTCAGCGGCAGGAGGCTTCAGCTATACGCCCGAAGGCATATCCTGGATTCCCGACAGAATTGCCGACGGTGGGGTCGCCAATGCCCTGCTCACCGGGAAGCCCGAACACCTGTTCGACGACAGAGCGGACACATTCCTGGCCATGCTGAAACCGGGCAAATCGGGTTACAGCACCGGCCCCGGGGCCGGATGGAACGCTGACCAGGGCGCCACAAAGCAGCTCGTCGCCCTTCTGGGCGCAGCTGACAGGGCCAGCGCGACGGTCGAAGCCTCTGCCGTCAACTATTTCGTGGTAGACATGCAGTCGCCTCAGCCCTTCAGCTACATCCGATGGACGCACCGAAATGCTACCAGAGGTTTGCAGGTATGGGCCATCGACATCTATGGAAGCAACGACGGCACAACTTGGAGCGGAAAACTCAACGGCAACGCTCCCCTCGAACCGGACGGCGCAGCGGGCGAAAAAATGATTTGGATCACCGCCGATAAAGAAGAGTTTACGTATCGCTATGTCAAAGTCACAGTAGCCGGATACGACACGGTAAACAGTTCAAACCTGCACGTCGGTGAATTCGGCTTAGGCCGCCTCGATTAATAAACCGGTGAGGAGTCCGGCACGGACGGAGTGTGTGCGCGTTTTGTGCGCGTCCCCCCTCCCGTGTCGGACTCCTCCGTTTTCACACACATAAAAACAACACTGTTATGAAAAAGAATATATGTATTTATCTGCTGCTGTGTATGCTGTCGGCCATCGTGCCGTTATCATGCACCGACACCCGCACGGAATACCTCACCTATGAGCTTGGCGCGGAAAGCGACGCCATCCTCTTTCAGTCCGGCGCCGGCAGCCGGAGCGTCACGCTGCATACCGGCATCACCCCCGATGACCTGCTGGCGGACGTGGCCGAAAACGGAAGGGAGTGGTGCGAAGTCTCCCTCGACGCGGAGGCCAAAGCCGTCACCGTCAAAGTGAAGGACAACCCGCTCTCGGCTGACCGGGTAACGGTGGTCACCCTCACCGGGAAAAACCGCCGACAGGACATCGAAGTCTCGCAGAGAGGAAACCTCATCCCGAGGGACAAACCGGTGATGGTCTCCAAAGTCGAGGCCACCTCGTTTGCCGAGGGACACGAACCGGAGATGATGATTGACGGAGACGCTTCCACCTTCTTCAACTCCGCATTCGGCGCCATCACGCAATGGCCCTTCGACCTGGATTTCCATTTCGAAAAGACCGAGAGGATAGACTATCTGGTTTACACCCCCCGACCGTCAGGTTACAACGCCTGGGGATCGTTCGGCAAAGTGGAAATCTATGCTGCCACCGAAAGCGATCCCGCCCTCACGAAGGTGGGCGAAGCCGACTTCCTCCGGACAAACGACATAGCCCGTAAGGTAGTATTCGAAAAACCGATCGAAAGACCTCTGCGCGTACAGGTACGGATACTCGACGGCTTCAACGACCGCGCAAGCTGCACCGAAATGCAGTTCTTCGCCCGCAACAGAGAGGTCACGTTCGACCCCGCCACCCTCTTCACCGACGGCTCCTGCTCCGCACTGAAACCGGGCGTCACGCAAGCCGCCGTCGACACAGTCCCCATCCTCTTCTACAAGCAGATCGCACAGCAAATCCTCTCCGGAAAGACCGAGCCCGGCAGAACGGCCTCCTTCCGACCCTGGCAGCACCCGGACGTAATGGCTGCCCGGAACAGGACTGCCCGTTACAGTCTGCGCGACAATGCCACCGGCATCTATATCGACAAACCGGACGAAGAGTTCGTCGTACTCGTCGGAGACACCCGCGGACAGGAGCTGAAAATGAATGTCTATGATTACGGAAGCGGCAAAAACGTCACCTTCCCCCTGCAGGAGGGGCTTAACGTGATCACGCCTGCGCAGACCGGACTGGTCTACATCTACAATCACACCGACGGCGACGTTCCGCTGATCCCGTCCGACGACGCTTCGCGGAAGCTTGTCGACGACCTGAGTGTGACCGTTCAGTTTCTCTCCGGCCATGTCAACGGTTTCTTCGATATATCCCGGCATACGGACAAGGACTGGCCGGCGATGCTCGAAAAGGCCTGCGCCCCCGAAATCGACGTGCTGGGGACGTACGCTCACGTGGTGTGGACGGTGGCCGATTACAAAAAATACAGTACCCCCATTGTGCGGATGACCGGCTATATCGACAGCCTCGTCCGGCAGCAGCACGAACTGATGGGACTCTATTACAGCGGCAAAACCTTTGCCAACCGCATATTCATCCACATAGACTACAGCGCGCCGGCAGCCTATGCCACGGACTATCGCACGGCCTACAACTCCGGTTACGCCAACGTAATCTGCTCCGAAGAGGGATTCCTCAAAAGAATGTGGGTGCTGGGACACGAGGTGGGACACGTCAACCAGGTACGCCCCGGCATGAAGTGGCACGGAACCACCGAGGTGACCAACAACCTCTACGCCATCTATAATCAGCACCGGATCCTGGGAGAGGCCCCCCGCCTCTTCGACAATCCCGCCGGTGACGGATATGAATTCGCCTTCACACAAATCATCGATGCGAAACAGCCCTATCTGCTTCCCGACAACTTCAACAACCACATCCCCAAAGTAGTCCCCTTCTGGCAACTCTACCTCTATTTTGTGGAGATAAGGGGCGAAGAGCACTTCTATCACGACCTCTTTCAGCACTACCGCACGCACGACGCCGCCGCCGACCCGGGACTGCAACAGCTCGACTTCGTGCGACAGGCCTGCACCGTCGGAAAGACTGATCTGACCGGGTTTTTCACCGCATGGGGCTTCCTCCGGCCTGTCGACCGCGTCATCAACGACTACGGCAACCAGACCGTACGCATCACCCAGGCGCAGATCGACGCGCTGATCGCCGAAATCAAAGCCCGAAACTATCCCCCTCCCACCTGCAAGGTAGAGGAGATCACGGACAGAAATTATAAGAACTATATACAAAACAGCGTCACACCATCATAAATATATACGGACAATGAATCCCACAGCAAGATATACAGCGAGATATACAGCGATGAAATATATGGCGATAAAGTATACGGCCATACTGCTCCTGAGCGTGCTGCCGGGCGCCGGCTGCGAAGAGAAAGTCATCTACGAAGAGAGTCCCGAAGCCGGGAGCATCCACGTCAGCAACATCACCGGCAACACCCTTCGTGTATGTACGGGCGAGACCTTCCGGATAGAGATGCGTGTGCAGCCACCCGCCGCCGAGTCGGGCGAGCAGATAAAATACGCCTACGTATCCGGCAATGAGGAGATCTTCACCGTCACGGCCGACGGCACAGTCCGCGGAGTGAAGCCCGGCGAAGCGGTGCTGCGCATCGAAGCGCTGCACCGTGAGAGTCTGAAGACCGCAGTCATGGTCTCCGTCACCGACAGGCTCTATCCCGTCACCGAAATCAGGATCGACGAACGGCTGAAAGACCTCACCCTGGCCGTTGGCGACGAGATCCGCCCCGACAGCTATGTCAGGGTACTGCCCGAGAACGCCTCCGACAAAGGGTACACCCTCGAGAGCAGTCACGCGCAGACGCTTGCCGTCACCCCGTCCGGCAGCGTGAAGGCGCTGGCGCTCGGCGACGCCACGCTGACGCTGAAGGCCACGGACGGCAGCGGCGTCACGGCCACCGGTCACATATCGGTGAAAGAACCCGTCTATGCGGCCCATGACCGATCCGCATGGACAGTCACCCCCTCGCACGCCCTGCCCGACGACGCCGCCATCAGCAACGCCCCCGGCAGCCTCATCGACGGCAATCCCGCCACCTGCCTCTCTCTGGTAAAACCCGGCAAGAGTTACGGCGGCATCAGCGTCAGCGCCGACGAAGAGGTACACTTCATCATCGACATGCAGGCAGAAACGACCCTCAACTATATCCGGATCACCCATCGCACGAGCAATCCCCAGCTCTATCTGCGCGTCTGGGGCGTCACCCTGTATGGGAGCGACGACAATAATCGCTACACCCCCATACGCGAGAACATCCCGATAGTTTATGACGGCGTCAACGATTACACCGTCCGGATGATAGAAGAATCACACTGTCGTTATTTGAAGGTACAGTATACCGACTGGAGTAAACAGTCCGGCAGTACCATTCAGGTCGCCGAATTTGAAGCGGGGCAGTACAGCTTCCGGGACTGAGAATGTTTCTAAGAAATGGAAAGTTGACAGTTGAAAATGGTTTAAGAATTAAAACCAGTTAGGGGAAAACCAGCTCGGGGATCGCCCGAGTGGCAAGGGGCGGGGGCACCCGCCCCGCCGAACGAAAAAGAGAACAGGGCAAGGCATAGCCTTGCCCTGTTCATTTGTGATAATGTGATAATGTAACTATGCGCTATCGCGCTCCGCAATCGCTCGTCGGGGCGGGTGCTCCCGCCCCTTGCCGCGGGCGCTCCCCGAGCTAGATGTTTTTGGTGCAATGGTTATGTAAATCACGTAAATCAAATGATTAATATAATAATGTGTCAATGTGATGATGGAGTATGGGGTGTCGTCATTTCGACCGCAGCGTCAGCGGAGTGGAGAAATCCGTTCCCAGAGCGCGATAGCGCAAGCTCCCCTCTTGAGAGGGGGTTG
>JAIRSV010000158.1 GCA_031255275.1 Proteiniphilum sp. | reverse complement strand
AGTGTCGCGTAGCGACGGAATGTTGGTAGAGGAATCATGTAAATCACGTAAATCAAAAGAATCACGGTTCAGACAATTAATAAAGAAATCGCTCGTCGGGGCGGGTGCTCCCGCCCCTTGCCGCTCCGGCGTTCCCCGAGCTAGTTGTTTTTGGCGCATTGGTTATGTAAATCACGTAAATCAAAAGAATCACAGTTCAGACAATTAATAAAGAAATCGCTCGTCGGGGCGGGTGCTCCCGCCCCTTGCCGCTCCGGCGCTCCCCGAGCTGGTTTTCTCTTTCTTCATTTCTCAAAAACTCTTTTTTCATTTTTAATTCTTCATTTTTCATTTAATGAAGCTCCCGCCCCTTGCCGCTCCGGCGCTCCCCGAGCTGGTTTTCTCCACTTCTAAAAAAACATTTTCAACTGTCAACTTTCAAAAGAAATCGCTCGTCGGGGCGGGTGCTCCCGCCCCTTGCCACTCGGGCGCTCCCCGAGCTGGTTTTTCCGCATTGTCCCATTGTCCCATCATCCCATCATCCCATCATCGCCGGATTCGTCAGTTGGGGATAAACCAGTTTTTGTCGCGCGCTATGCTGCGATGACATTCACTGCTGCCCGGATTGCCTCCGATGTATATCTCTCCGTATGATTTGCCCGACCGTTCGCACAAATCTTTGAATATCCTGTCAAGAATGTCGGCGCTCAACTGATTATAGGAACAATACAGCGACGTCAACGCCGTATTATTCGACACATCCAGCGCTTTTAACCGGTTATTGTTACAAAGCAGCACAGTCAACGCCATATTGTTTGACACATTCAGTACGCCTAACTGATTATACTCGCAATCCAGCCGCTCTAACATCGTATTGCTTGACACATTCAGCGAACTTAACTGATTCCTGCCACAATAGAGCCTGGTTAACGCCGTATTCTTCGACACATCCAGCCGGCTTAACAGATTCCCGTAACACCTCAACTCCGTTAACGCCGGACAGTTACTTACATCCAAATCCGTCACCTGCTGAGAGTAACAGGAGAAAAAGGAGAGATTTCCCGTCCGTATCCGTATGATACGTTCAGTCTCGTTTGCGTATTCATGCCAGACTTTGTCGTCGTCAAGCGTGCCATACTCCTCTGTCGAACCGTCGCCCCAGTCCACGGCAATACTTTCCGCCGTAGCGTTAAATGCCACCTTATTCCCTGTACACGTAAATTCGACTGTTCCCTGCGAGTCGGGCGTCGCCGCCGCTGACGGTAAACCGGAAACGGATTCATCTCTGCTGCCCGAGGCAGTCATCACGAGCAGCGCCACGGCTGCAATAAATAGCGGATACTTCCTGATCATGATTCTAAAATTTAAAAAGTTGGTTATTTATAAACATTTGCTCGATATATAATATTGTGTAAAAATGTCATACCCGTCAGGCTGCCCGTCGCGCGTAACGAAGGCCATGTTTAGCTCGCCCGAACCCCGGTTTGGCTTCACGACACCTTCGCGGCAGTCAACAAAAGTGCCCGCTGAAAACGCCGTGCCATCTGTAAAGGCGCAGAAATGCAGTGTGAAGAAAACGGAAGCCGGGGTGAAGTTGCCCCGCCTTAGAGCGCTGTATATCAGCGCATTAGCGCCGAAAATACGCCCAACTGTTTGATTTTCAGGAATTTGCGGGGGGGGGGGGGGGTAAAATCCTGTAACCCACAGCCTTCCCCGTTCCGGCGAAGCCGGATCCCGCGAAAGAAATATGTAAGCGTTGAGTTACCATTTAAACGAAGGATTATTATGTGAACGATTATGCGCTTCCCCTTTGCTGTGAAGCGTTTGCAAATGTAAGGAAGTTTTTTGTAAAAAGGAACTTTCGCAGCAGTAATTTTTTCGCTACGCATTATTCACACACATCTTCGCGATGTGTTCGGCAACGCCCTCATCTCGACCGGAACGTCCGCAAGCGAATAACGCGCAAAGCGTGAATAATAACACAAAGTAAACACCGTCATGTTAATTTAACATTACCTGACAAACAGATTTTGCAAACTGTAATACCTTTGTAACCAAATTGAAACTGCTATAATGAAAAAACTTTTTTTATTTCTCCTGTTATACCTGAGCCTTTTTTGCCGGATCCGCGCTTTTGAGGATCTGAAAATCCACACACTCTCGCACAAAGGAGGATTGAGTTATGACGGTATTACCGATATAAGGCAAGACGGTCAGGGCTTTATGTGGATACTGCAGGGGAGGAACCTGTTCCGCTTCGACGGCTACACCTACAAATCCTACAAAGACTGTTTTCGCGACACTCCCGAAACGCCCCCCGGCTATTTCAACAACCTGACTACCGACCGCCTCGGCAATATCTATGCATCCATTTCCCACGGCGTGTATGAATATGATTACAAAACCGACAGCTTTACAAAAATCATCAATTCGCCGCTTCTTCATATTTATATCGACAGCAAAGGCCGCCTCTGGTACAGTACCCCCGAAGGGTTTTCGTTCGTGAGTGAGAGAGACGCACCACCGGTCACCCCCCGCTTTGCCGGCAACAGGCATTCGCTGCACAAGTGGATTGTCTGCGGAGAGGGTGACGACCTTTACTTCTTCTCTCTGTACGGAAAGGTATACAGCTACGACCGTTCCGGCGAAGCCATCGAGCCGTGGGCTAATTTTGAAGAAGAGTTCGAAAACGCACTGCTGGTGGACGCCACCGTAAAGGACGGCGCCCTGTGGCTCCTGACGAACAGGTTCTCCATACTCAAAATAGATCTGCGGACAGGGAAGATCGTATACCGTTACCGCTGTCCGCACTCCGACTATATCAACCTCAGGTGCCTGTACGTTTCAGACGAAGGGAATGTCTGGGTCGGCGCCATGAACGGACTCTACATACTGGATACCGAAACGGGCGGGATTCACCTCTATCAGAAGAGTAAAAATGAAGGATTCTCCCTTCCCAACAACTCCGTGTGGACGATCAGCGAAGATGACCGGAAAAACGTCTGGATCGGAACCTATATGGGTTCCCTCGCCTATGTGAACAGGTACGAAAAAAAGATCTTCGAAACGTTCTACCTGTCTCCCGGAGGACTGAACAGGGCACCCGTAAGCGGTTTCGCCGAAGAGGGCGACAGAGTGTGGATATCGACAGAGGGGGGAGGCATCAATATTTTCGACAAAAGCGAACGCCGTTTCTCCTATTTGCAGAAGGATCAGGGAAGAAGCAGCTTGTCGAGCAACAATGCGAAGACCTCGGTCACCGACGCAAAGGGGAACGTGTGGATCGCTACTTACCGCGGAGGGCTGAACCGTTGCAATCCTGCAACACGACAGCTCACACATTTTCGCCGTCAGCCCGGCGACAGCCTTTCGCTCCGTTCCGACAATCTCAGGAAGATCGTACTCGAAGCGGATTCAGGTCTGTGGGTGGTCTATCTGGAACACACAACAGCCATCTCCTTTTTCTCATTCAAAGAGAACCGCTTCTTTCATACGGAAATTGACGATGCCGCCGCAAATCCCATGAATAATGATTATATCTACGACGCCTGCCGGGATAACGGAAACCGGTTATGGCTCATCACGTCGCACCGGCTCTACTCGCTCGACGCAGAATCGAAGGTGTGCCGCAGGTATTCCATACCGGCAAAAAACAATCCCGCCTCTACCCTCTGCGTCGACGACGGAGGAGCCGTCTGGATCGGGACTTTCGGGAATGAACTGCTCCGCTTTGATCCGGACAACGAGTCATTCCACTCCTTCCCCCACATACTCCAAAGCGACATCGCAGAGATATACAGCATTAACCGGAGCGTTGACCGGAACGGAGAGCTGACAATCTGGCTGGGTACCAACGACGGACTGTACATGTTTAACACGGTAACCCGCTCCAGCGTCGTATTCCGAGAGTCCGACGGAACGCAGGGCGACGTCTACTATCCGCTGTCCACAATAAAAAACAGAGACGGCCTTCTGTACTTCGGCGGAACGCGCGGATTCACCGTCGTCGACCCCGAAAGGGTGACGCTCAACCCGGTCAAACCGCGGGCCATAATCTCGGATTTTTACATCGACAATCAATCGGTGCTGAATAATAACGCGCACCGCGAACGGGTAGAGTTTTCCGACAACCTGTCGAAAATAAGACTGAACCATACGCAGCAGAATATCGGCTTCAAGCTCTCGTCGGACAATTACCTCAATGTCGATAAAAACATGTTCAGGTACCGGCTGAAAAATTATGACGACCGGTGGATACCCACCGATGCCTCAAACAGGACAGTCTTTTATTCGAAAGTCCCTGCGGGAAAATACGTGTTCGAACTGCAGGCGGCCAACAACGACGGACTCTGGGGCGACATTTCGTCCATTTACATCGAGCGGAGGCAAGCTCCCTGGCTAAGCTTCCCGGCGTTTGTCCTGTACTTTCTGTTCGCCGGATTCCTCTCATACAGCCTCCTCACCTCCTACAGAAAGCGAAAAAAACTGGAACTGCAACTCTACCTGGACCAGGTGGAAAAGGAGAAGAACGAGGAGATTCATAAAAACCAGCTGCAATTCTTCACCAACATTTCGCACGACCTGAAGACGCCACTGTCCCTGATCATGATCACCATCAACAAGATGCGCGGAGAGGGCATGAGAGAATATTATTACCGGATACTGCACAACAATGCCGAGCGGCTGCTGCGCCTGCTGAACGATATTCTGGACTTCAGGAAGATACAGAACAACATGATGTCGCTGAATATTTCGCGGGGCAACCTCGGTGAATTTATCCGTACCATCGCCGGCGATTTCCTCGAATATGCCGGGCAAAAAGAGATCAACTACCGGATCATAACCGGTGACGAAGAGCTGTCTGACGTCCCCTTCGACAAAAGGGTGATGGAAAAGATCATCATGAATCTTCTGATCAACGCCTTCGAGTACACCCGCAAGGGCGATACCATCAGCATCGAGGCGGGAGTAAAAGAGTTCAGGTCGAAACATGCCAATTCGCATACCATCGAGTATGATGATCCGGCTGCCCCGTGTGACACCTTCACGATAGCAGTAAGCGATACGGGCGTGGGAATATCCGGAGAATCCATCTCTAAAGTTTTCGAACGCTTCTACCGGGTGAAGTCGAAAAATCAGCACAATCATCTGGGGACGGGTATCGGCCTGGCCCTGGTGAAAAACCTGGTGCTGCTGCACAAAGGCAGCATAACGATATACAGCGAGCGCTGTGTCGGGAGCGATTTCGTGATCAGGCTACCGCTCTCCCCCGACTATTACCTTCCCGGGGAGATTCAGACAGAGAACGCCGTTCCCCTCGAAACCGGAAGCGATACAGACCGGACTTATCCCGAGAGTAATGAACAAATCGCCCTTCCTGTCGGCGCCCTTCCCGCCGACGCCCTTCCCGCCGAAGAGCCTGCCGGGAGCAGGAAGCTGCTGCTGGCCGAGGATAACGTAGACTTGAGGATGATCATCAAATTATCGCTCGAGGAACAGTACGAAGTGGTGGATTTCGACGACGGAAAACCGGCGCTCGAATACCTGAATGACAATGACGTTGATTTGATTCTCAGCGACATCATGATGCCGGAGGTGGACGGGATCAGTTTCTGCGAAGCCGTAAAGCACAATATGGAAACTTCGCACATTCCGTTCATCCTGCTTACGGCGAAATCGGGAAGAGAGAGCATGCTCGAAGGCAGCGAATCGGGTGCCGACCTCTACTTCGAAAAGCCGGTCGACATGACGCTGCTGAAAACCTCCATCGCCAATATCTTCAGGCAGCGGGAGGCGCTGAGGGAGTATTATGCCAAAAATTATTTCGCGGAGATAACGCACATTCCGGCAAACAGGCAGGACAACCTGTTTCTGAAGCAAATTGCGGGAATAATCGACGAAAGTCTCGACCAGTCCGACCTGGACGTCAACACGATTGCCGCCAGGATGCTGATGAGCCGGAGCAAGCTTTACTCCAAGCTGAAGGCGCTCACAGGCAAGTCGGTCGTAGAATTCATACTGAGCTACCGGCTGCGGAGGGCGGCAAAACTTCTTGCGGAGGGCGGGATGAACGCCCAGCAGGTCATGTATGCCGTGGGTATCGAGAGCCAGTCTTATTTTACCAGGGCGTTTAAGAAGGAATTTAGCATAACCCCCTCGCAGTTCCTGCTGAAGAATAAAGAAAATCCCGGCCTCAACAGAGAGCCGGGACATATAAGGTGAAGAGAGCGGACGTCAGTAATTCCGGTAAGCGCCGCTGGCAATATCGTCGAGCCAGTCCTGATTCTCGATGTACCACCGGACGGTCTTTTCGATACCCTCCTCAAACTGGAGGGAGGGTTCCCATCCGAGTTCATTTTTGATCTTCGTCGCGTCGATGGCGTAGCGCAGATCATGTCCCGCGCGGTCGGTGACATAGGTGATCAGTTTTTCCGACGCACCCTCTTCCCGTCCCAGCAGGCGATCCACGGTTTTGATGATCACCCGGATCAGGTCGATATTCTTCCATTCGTTGAAGCCGCCGATATTATAGGTATCCCCGACCCGGCCTCTGTGGAAAATGAGGTCAATAGCGCGCGCATGATCTTCCACATAGAGCCAGTCCCTCACGTTTTCGCCCTTTCCGTAGACGGGCAGCGGCTTATTCTGACGAATATTGTGGATGAACAGCGGTATCAGCTTTTCGGGAAACTGGTTGGGGCCATAATTGTTGGAGCAGTTGGAGATGAGGGTAGGCAAGCCGTATGTGTCGTGGCATGCCCTGACGAAGTGATCGGACGAGGCTTTTGAGGCGGAATAGGGGCTGTGCGGGTCATACCGGGTTTCCTCCGTGAAGAGGGCGCCGTCGAAGCCGAGCGCTCCGTACACCTCGTCGGTGGAGACGTGGTAGAAGAGCTTGCCGGCGTATGCTCCCTGCCAGCTTTCCCTTGCCGCCTGCAAAAGGTTGAGGGTTCCCAGCACGTTGGTCTTCGCAAAGGAGAAGGGGTCGGTAATCGACCGGTCAACATGGCTTTCGGCGGCCAGATGGATCACACCGGTAATTTCGAAGGTGGCGAAAACCTCCCTCATCTTTTCGAAATCGCAGATGTCCGCTTTCAGGAACCTGTAATTGGGTTTTCCTTCCACGTCCTTCAGGTTGGAGAGATTTCCCGCATAGGTCAGGCTGTCGAGGTTGAAGATCTGATAATCCGCATACCGGTTAACGAACAGTCGCACTACATGCGAGCCGATAAACCCGGCGCCGCCTGTGATCAGAATATTTTTCTTTTCCATGATTGAATTACTTTGTCCCCGCCAGGGGGATGACTGATTATTTATTGTGAAGTTTGTCTTATTCGCTTAAAGCCGGATTATCCGGCAAAGGGGGGATTGCGCCGGTCCTTTTCCGAAAGGATAACGTCTTCGGGAGGCAGACGCCAGTCGATGCCCAACTGCGGGTCGTTCCAGAGAATCGCCCCCTCGCAGCCCGGCGCGTAATAGTTATCGCACTTGTACAGAAAAATCGCCTCCTCGCTGAGCACCGCATAGCCGTGGGCAAATCCGCGGGGAATAAAGAGCTGACGCCTGTTCTCTTCGGAGAGTTCCACCGACAGATACTGCCCGCGGGTGGGAGAGTCCTTCCGCATATCCACCGCCACGTCCAGCACCCTGCCCTTCACCGCGCGCACCAGCTTAGCCTGTTCATAGGGCGGTTTCTGGAAATGCAGTCCCCGCACCACGCCGTATCTCGACCGGCTCTCGTTGTCCTGCACAAAAGCGGTTCCGGATACTTTTTCTTCAAACTCTTTCCGGGAAAATGACTCAAAAAAGTAGCCGCGACCGTCGCCAAATACCTTCGGCTCGATGATCACGACTCCCTCTATCGCTGTCTGTATAATATTCATACGGTTACTTCAGTAAATTATCAAATTTCTTTCTTTTCGTCCCGTATCAGGCCAAGCAGATATTGCCCGTAAGGGTTGTTCTTCATCGACAGCGCTGTTTCCCTCAGCTGTTCGCCGGAAATCCAGCCGTTCCGCCAGGAAATCTCCTCGAGGCAGGATATTTTCAGCCCCTGCCGCTTCTCCAGCACCTCGATGAAGGTTGACGCTTCCGAAAGGGAATCGTGTGTACCGGTATCGAGCCAGGCAAATCCGCGGCCGAAGAGCTGCATCCGCAACTTCCGTTCGCGCAGGAAGACCTGATTGACGGAGGTGATCTCCAGTTCGCCCCGCGCCGAAGGTTCGATCTGCTTTGCGACCTCCACCACCCGGTTGGGATAAAAATACAATCCCGTAACCGCCCAGTTCGATTTGGGCTCGGACGGTTTCTCCTCGATGCTCAGCACCCTTCCGTCCGCATCCATCTCGGCCACGCCGTAACGCTGCGGATCAGTCACGTTATAACCGAATATGGTAGCCATCGCCTCCTCTTCGGCATCGTGCACCGCCCTGCGCAGCATGGACGGAAATCCGTGTCCGTAAAAGATATTATCCCCCAGCACCAAACATACGGCGTCACTGCCGATAAATTCTTCACCGATAATAAAGGCCTGTGCCAGTCCGTCCGGAGAGGGCTGTTCGGCATAATCGAACCGCACTCCGCAGTCCGAACCGTCTCCGAGCAGCCGCCTGA
>JAIRSV010000052.1 GCA_031255275.1 Proteiniphilum sp. | reverse complement strand
ACCAATTATCTCTATCTCACCTATAACGGGTCGGAAAACGATGTGCATTACGTAGGCGACCACCGTTCGGTCATCGTGCTGGGGTCGGGCGCTTATCGCATCGGCTCGTCGGTAGAGTTTGACTGGTGCTCGGTGAACGCGCTGACTACCGTTCGCAAAGAGGGTTTCCGCTCGGTGATGATCAACTATAATCCCGAAACGGTTTCGACCGACTACGATATGTGCGACCGCCTCTACTTCGACGAACTGTCGTACGAGCGGGTAATGGACATTATAGAACTGGAGGATCCGCACGGGGTGATTCTTTCCGTGGGGGGACAGATACCCAATAACCTGGCGGTAAGGCTCGACCAGGCGGGCGTGCGCATTCTGGGCACGGGAGCGCGAAGCATTGATAATGCCGAAGACCGTCACAAATTTTCTTCCATGCTCGACCGTCTGGGTATCGACCAGCCGCGCTGGAAAGAGCTTACTACCCTCGACGACATCCATCAGTTTGCCGACGAAGTAGGATTCCCGCTGCTGGTACGGCCGTCCTACGTTCTTTCGGGAGCCGCCATGAACGTCTGCTCCAACGAAAAGGAACTGGAACACTTCCTCACGCTCGCCACCGAAGTATCGGCCAAATATCCCGTAGTAGTCTCCGAATTCGTCGAAAATGCCAAAGAGATAGAGATGGACGCCGTGGCGCGGAACGGCGAACTGATCGTATACGCCATCTCCGAACACGTAGAGTTCGCCGGCGTACATTCGGGCGACGCCACCATACAGTTTCCGCCGCAGAAAATATACGTACAGACAGTGCGGAAAATCAAGCGGATCACGCGCGAGATAGCACACGCCCTGCAAATAACCGGCCCCTTCAATATACAGTTTCTGGCCAAAGACAACGCCATCAGAGTAATCGAGTGCAATCTGCGGGCATCAAGATCATTTCCCTTCGTTTCAAAAGTTCTGAAGATTAACTTCATAGATCTCGCCACAAAAATGATGCTCGGTATTCCCGCAGAAAAGCCTGAAAAATCGGCATTCGAACTCGACTACGTAGGGATCAAAGCCCCCCAGTTCTCCTTCACCCGCCTGCAGAAAGCCGACCCCGTACTGGGCGTCGACATGGCCTCCACCGGCGAAGTGGGAGCCATCGGCGACCACTTCGACGACGCCCTGCTCACCTCGATGCTGGCCGTGGGATACCGTATTCCGGAAAAAAACATCATGGTCTCCTCCGGCGGAACCCGATCCAAAGTCGACCTGCTGGACGCCTGTCGCCTTTTGCAGCAACACGGCTACAACCTCTACGCCACCGGAGGGACACAGAAGTTTCTGGAAGAAAACGGCGTAAAAAGCCTGTACGTAGCCTGGCCCGACGAAAAAGGCGCAGCACTGAAGGTAGACGAAATGATTGCCGAAAGGAAATTCGATCTGATCATCAACATACCCAAAAATCTCACCGAGCGGGAGCTGACCAACGGATACAAGATACGTCGCGGCGCCATAGACTGCAATATCCCCCTCATTACCAACGCCCGTCTCGCCGGCGCCTTCATCACCGCTTTCTGCAATATGAACCGGGAAGGCATCGGGATCAAAAGCTGGGACGAATACTGACGGCAGATACAGTTGCTGAAGGGTCAAAACCGGATTGACATAAATTTCAAAGAAAAAGAGCCGTTTCAGACTTCATGCTGAAACGGCCCTTTCATTAATCGGCAGATAACTCCGCAAATCCCTCACGGCTGGTATTTAAACCGCCTGATACTTTGTTTAGGCGTTTTCTCAAACTCCTCCTCCTGAAGCCGGAAAGAACTGATCCTGCTGTAGGAAGGCAACAGCGTATTCACCTCCGCGATCACTCGTCCGAAGACGGCATTCATCTCCTCCCCGTCCTGTTCCACATCCCGCAGAGCCTCCCGGTCGGGAACAATCAGCGCGACGATTTTTTCGTTTTCGCTGATGGCCAGCGACTCGCTCACATACGGCGAACCGTTGATCTTCTCCTCAATCTCCTCCGGATAAATATTCTGTCCCGAAGGCCCCAGCATCATATTCTTGTTTCTCCCCCTGATATAGACAAATCCGTCACAGTCCACAGTCCCCAGGTCACCCGTTTTCAGCCAGCCGCCCGCCGTAAAAGCTTCGCCCGTAGCCTCCTCGTTTTTGTAATACCCCAGCATCAGGTTACTGCCCCGAGTCAGAATCTCACCCACGATATTTTGCGGATCCTCCGAATCGATTTTCACATACATCCTGTCCACCGCCTTTCCGCAGGAACGCTCCCGATACCTTTTCCAGTAACAGTAAGAGATCAGCGGGCCACACTCCGTCATACCGTACCCCACGGTATAGGGAAATTTTATTTTCCTGAGAAACCTCTCCACATCCGGATTAAGCGCCGCGCCGCCGATGATCACCTCCACCATCCTTCCGCCGAAGAAGTCGATCATCGACTTCCGTACCCGGCCATACACAACCCCGTTAAGCAGCGGCACCCCGGCAAGGACTTTTGTCGCCCCCTGCCTCAGTTTCGGAAGAACACTCCGGTTGACGATCTTCTCTATGATAAGAGGAACAACCAGCGCCACCTTGGGTTTCACTTCCGAAAACATTTCCATCAACACCTTCGGCGAAGGAGTTTTTCCCAGGAAATGGATATGGCAACCCAGAGAGACGGAGTTGAGAATCTCGAAAGCGAGACCGTAAGCATGTGCCATCGGCAGCATACAGACGATACTGTCACCCGGCCGGACAAACCAGAGAGCCTCATTGGCAAACCTGGTATTCGACCACAGACTTCTGTAAGGCAGCATCACCCCCTTGGGGCTGCTCGTGGTACCGGAGGTATAATTGATCACCGCCAGCTCATCCGGCCTGTCCGCGCGGAAAGCAATATCGTTTACAAAAAACCCCCGTTCATATTTCTTTTCGAAATACGCCTGAGCGTTATCGTCAAACTCCTTCAGCCCCACTGTCGCCGCTTTCAGCAGAGAAAAACCGTCGAGAGAAAAAACAGCCTCGACCATCGGAATACTCTTATCATCGATCCCATTCCAGATACTCTCGTCCGCAAAAAGCATTCTCGAATCGGAATGATTTATAATAAACCGTATGCTGTTCCTGTCAAACTCGTGCAGGATACTCACCGCCACCGCCCCGTAAGAGAGAGTCGCGAAAAAGGATATGGCCCATCGCGCGGAATTTTTGCCGCATATCGCAATTTTGTCCCCCCGCCGTATGCCGGCCGCCTTAAAATAATCATGCAGCCGGTCTATTTCACGTGCGAAATCCCTGTAATAAAAAGTCTTTCCCCGGTAATCAGTCATCGCCGGCATCTCCCAGTGGTTGCGAACACTTTGCTCGATCAGTCCCAAAAAAGTATTTTGATTCATCTGTTCTATTTTCAATAAATTAGCATTCAGAGCTTTTTGTTTTCTTAGAAACAATCGATCAAACGATTTGTTTCACAGCATTTGCTGCAAATATCGGTTTTTCCCCATTCTTACGGATAAAATCCATATATTTGCGTTCCGGGTACAATATACGGAAAAATCATCGTATCCGTGCCTGGAAAATAGCGATTCTGTAAGTGAACACTGAAAAGATTCCGTCATAAATTTCATTTTCAAAAATATTTGTTCTACTTTTACGCGCGTGTTCTGCACCGCAGTAAAAAAAGGAAGATTTATTAAGTCGAATAAGAGATGCAATCATCACAATGTAGCAAATTACAACAATACGCACTGTTCATACTGCGTATACTGATAGGATGGTATTTTTTGTATGAAGGTTTGGCAAAAGTATTCACCCCAAACTGGTCGGCCTACGGCTATCTGATTGATTCCAAAGGAATCTTTGCACCCTTCTTCGTACAGTTGGCCGAAAATCCGGCGCTGCTCGGAGCCGTCAATTTTATCAATACCTGGGGATTGACACTCGCAGGCCTGTCACTCATTCTGGGCCTTTTTACAAATACAGGTTATATGGGAGCCATGCTCTTTTTGCTGCTCTACTACCTTTCGCACCCCCCCCTGCTGTTTGCGGAGTATATTCTGCCCGTCGACGGATCCTGTCTCTGGATCGACAAAAATTTGATCATGCTGGTCACCGTAGCGGTACTGATGCTGTTTCCGGCCTCGAGGGCGATCAGTTTCGACAACTTAATATTTCGCAGAAGCAAGTAACCGTCATTTTTATGGAAGAAAAAAAAGAGATAAACAATCAAACGGGAGAGGAAAACCCCTCGGCGAAGGAAGTCTCGCAGGGACGCCGCGACGCGCTCAAAGTGATAGCCACCGTCCCCGTGCTGGGCGCTATGGCCTATGGAGTTTACAGAAAGAAAAAAGCGGAAAACATCAACCGCAATGCCGCCGGGATGTTCCGTTTCGGGAATGAAGCGGCCCCCTATTCGCCCACCTCTTCCGGAGCGCAGGTAATCCGGCTGGGAATCATCGGTTTCGGCATCAGGGGAGCGCAATTGATGCAGGGACTGGGTTTCGCCACACCCGAATACGTGGAAAACCTGATTGAACAGTCGAGAATAAACTCGGCAAATACCCGTTATCAGGACTTCGCAGAGCAGGAAGACCTGCGGGTAGAGATCACAGCCGTCTGCGACATTTTTGACACCTATGCCGAAGATGCGATAAAAGCCGGCGCAAATATCCACCGGGAAGGAGTGAACGGGACGCCGGGTACCGAACCCAGGCGCTATCGCCACTACCGGGAATTGCTGGCCGCCCCCGACGTGGACGCCGTAGTGATCGCATCGCCCGACCACTGGCACGGAACTATGGCTATGGACGCCATCCGGGCGGGAAAGCACGTCTACCTGGAGAAACCCATGACATGGACAGTTCCGGAAACATACGAACTCCGTTCCCTGATGAGAAGCAATCCGCACCTGATATTCCAGTTGGGACACCAGAACCGGCAGATCGAAGCCTACGAGAGAGCGCGGCAGATCATCGAAAAAGGGCTGTTGGGGAGAATCTCCGTGATAGAGACCGGTACCAACCGCAATGACCCCAACGGCGCATGGGTTTATTCCATACACAGGGACGCCAACCCGAAAACCGTCGACTGGAAGCAATTCGAAGGAGATCCGGACAGGATAAAAGAATATATGGACTATATGACTTCGGCAGGACTGTCGAAGTACGTGGGGCCGGAATCCCGCGACAAATTCAGCCTTGAGCGGTTTTTCCGCTGGCGCTGCTGGTGGGATTACAGTACCGGACTGAGCGGAGACCTGCTGACGCACGAATATGATGCGATGAATCAGATACTCCACCTGGGAATTCCCTCATCGGCCAGCTCATCGGGCGGAATCTATTTCTTTAAGGACGGACGCACCGTGCCCGATGTACTGCATACCGTATTCGAGTTCAGAGAAAGGGAACTCACCATGCTATACTCGGCCACGCTGGCCAGCCAGTTCAGCCGGAGCCGGAAGATTATGGGGCACGATGCAACCATGGAGGTGGGAAACACGCTTACGGTGACCGTGGATCCGCAGTCCGAACAGTATCGCGCGCAGATCGAACAGGATGTCGTGAAATCGGGCGAACCGTTCTATACCTATATACCGGGGAAGAGCGTAGACGCCGTTTCCACCGCTACCGAAAAGTATTTTGCCGAAAGAGGGCTTCTCTATTCATTCATCAGCGGAAAGCGTTACAACACCACTTTCCTGCATCTGAAAGAGTGGCTCGAATGTATCAGGAACGGCAGGCAACCCTCCTGCAACATTGACCGGGGATTCGAGGAAGCCATTACCGCCCACATGGGAACACGCTCGTACCTGGAAGGAAGAACAATGTACTGGGATAAAGATAAAGAAGAGATAACCAGAGAATAAATATCAAGAATGTGAAGTTTAATCCAAAACAAATGCTTATGTCATCAAAAATTTCAAGGAGAAAATTTTTAGAAACCGGTGCGATAGCCGCAGCCGGGTTAACGGTCGTACCCTCATCGGTACTGGGAAAGAGTATGGGTTACAAGGCTCCGAGCGATAAACTCAATATTGCTGCCGTTGGAATAGGTGGAATGGGTAATTCCAACCTGAGCGAGCTTAAGGGCGAGAATATCGTAGGGCTTTGCGACGTGGACTGGAAATACAGTAAACATGTATTCGAAGAATACTCAGGTGCCAAGAAGTATTACGACTACAGAAAGATGTATGATGAGCTGGGTAAGACCATCGACGGCGTAGTGGTTGCTACTGCCGATCATACACACGCGATCATTGCCGCCGACGCCATGACTATGGGTAAGCACGTGTACGTGCAGAAACCGCTTACGCACAGCGTATACGAGTCGCGTCTGCTGACGAAGCTCGCAGCCAAACACAAAGTGGCTACCAGCATGGGGAACCAGGGTTCTTCCGGTGCAGGCGTACGTCAGGTAATCGACTGGATCAGAGACGGACAGATCGGTGAAGTAACGAAAGTGGAGACGTTTACCGACAGACCTATCTGGCCGCAGGGACTAATGACTCCCAAGCAGGTACACAAGGTACCTTCCACACTGAACTGGGAACTTTTTATCGGGCCGGCCAAAAAACGTCCGTTCAACGAAATTTACCATCCCTGGAACTGGCGCGGATGGTGGGATTTCGGAACCGGAGCTTTGGGAGATATGGCCTGTCATATCCTTCATCCGGTATTCAAGGGGCTGAATCTGGGATATCCCACCAAAGTGCAGGGATCGTCCACCTTGTTGCTTACCGACTGCGCTCCCAATGCGCAAATGGTGAAATATGTGTTCCCGCAGCGCGACAATCTGCCGAAAGTGGGCATGCCCGAAGTGGAAGTAACCTGGTATGACGGAGGATTAACGCCCATACGTCCCGAAGGTATCCCGGCAGGCAAGAGCCTGAATGATAGCGGAGGCGCCGCGATTTTCTACGGAACCAAAGATACGCTCGTCTGCGGCTGCTACGGAAAGGATCCGTGGCTGGTATCCGGACGCAAGCCCGATTCCCCGAAGACGCAGCGCGAAGTAACTCTTTCGCACGAAATGGACTGGGTTCGCGCATGTAAGGAGTCTCCCGAAAATCGCGTTCAGACCGCTTCTCCTTTCTCGGAAGCAGGGCCTTTCAACGAAATGGTGGTAATGGGCGTACTTGCCGTGAGACTGCAGTCGTTGAACCAGGAGCTGGAATGGGATGGTGAAAATATGAAGTTCACGAATATTCCGGCCGATGCAACTATCAGAACCGTTATCGAAGATGGTTTCAAGATTACCAACGGTCACCCCACTTTCGACAAGACGTGGACAGATCCGGTGAATGCCATCGAGTATGCGGAAGAAATGATCAGGCACACATATCAGAATGGCTGGAAATTGCCGGATATGCCGTAGTCTGACAATATTGGAGAGTCAGCGACGAACAAATCTGCCGCTGACCCTCCGTTTCAATAAAAGTCAAATTGTCAGTTTAATTAAAAGGAAAAAAAAGTTATGAAGAGAATTGTTTATTTATTTAGCGTATTAGTAATGTCAGGAATGATTTTTATGTCATGCACCAACGCCGGCAAACAATCGAGGGCTGCGGATGTGACGGACTCAACGGACGTAACGCTTGCCGTTGAGGAGGATGAGGGATGGATTACTCTTTTCAACGGTGAAGATTTCGCCGGCTGGCGCGGTTACAACCGCGCCGATATGCCTGCTGCATGGATCATCGAAGATGGAGCGATCAAGATCAGCGGATCGGGCAAGGGCGAAGCCGGCGCAAAAGACGGTGGAGACATCATCTATGACCGGAAGTTTAAAAACTTTGAACTTACCTTCGACTGGAAAGTCTCCGAAGGCGGAAACAGCGGTGTATTCTACCTGGCGCAGGAAGTGGAAGGAAAACCCATTTACGAATCGGCCCCCGAATACCAGGTACTGGATAACGAGAGACATCCCGATGCAAAACTGGGTAAGGATGGAAACCGCAAGTCGGCCTCTCTCTACGACCTTGTGCCTGCCGTACCCCAGAACGCCAACCCTGCCGGAGAATGGAATACCGGCAAGATCATGGTGTACAGAGGCACGGTTGTGCATGGACAGAATGGCGAGAATGTGGTTGAATACCACCTGTGGACGGATAGCTGGAAAGAGATGGTTGCCGGCAGTAAGTTCAAGGACTGGCCAAACTTCCTTAATGCGGGCGGTGAAGAGCAGGAAGGTTACATCGGACTGCAGGATCACGGCGACGATATTTGGTTCAGGAATATCAGGATCAAAGTATTGGATTGATTTTGTCTAACAACGGAAAAGAGTATTTCCGCCTTCAGGCGGGAATATTCTTTCCTTTAAACGAACAGTATTATAATGAAGAAACATTCACTTTTGCTAATGGCCATACTGCTGGGCGGACTGCTTGTCTTCCCGGCCTGCGAACCGGTTAAGAAGGAGATCTATCTTCAGCTTTATTCGGTGCGCGATGACATCAGGGCAGACTATGCCGGCACAATCGCCAAGGTAGCCGAAATGGGTTATACCGGAGTGGAAACGGCCGGTTACGCCGACGGGAAATTCTACGGATTATCTCCGGCCGAATTCAAAAAGTCGATCGAGGATGCCGGGATGGAAGTGCTCTCTTCCCACACCTCAAGACCGCTGGCCGACAGTCTGGCCGCAACCGACTGGGATGATGTCTGGGCATGGTGGGATACCGCCATCCTGGCGCACAAGGAGGCGGGAATGAAATATATCGTTATCCCCTGGATGCAGGCGCCCGCAACGCTGGCCGACCTCCAGGTCTACTGCGATTATTATAACCGGATCGGCGAAAGATGCAATGCCGCCGGTCTTCGCCTGGGATACCACAATCACAACTTCGAATTCAGGGAAATAGAAGGTCAGCTGATGTATGACTACATGCTCAACAATACCGATCCCGCCAAAGTATTCTTCCAGATGGACGTATACTGGCTGGGCGAAGGCGGTAAGGATCCCGTGGACTACTTTAACAGTTATCCCGGCCGTTTCGAGCTGCTCCATATCAAGGACGAACTGGAACTGGGCAGGAGCGGCAAAGTCGATTTCGAGCGCATCTACAACAATGCTGCTACTGCCGGCGCCAAATACATGATTGTGGAAGTGGAACGATATACCGGAACCCCTTTTGAAGGCGTGAAGGAAAGTTACGACTTTTTGAACAACGCTCCTTACGTGAAGGCGATATATTCGAAATAACCTAACCCCGTGTACTGCATTTAACACGCACGGATACATTACTCATAACGAAAAACCCGGACATACCCTGTTCCGGGTTTTTTATTTATAAACATTCCGGGGACATCCCTTTTCCTCCGCGGCCGTTGCGATGTGTGCGATGACCTCCTCCTTATCGTGTGCGCTGAAATCGTTTGAGGAAAAAGAAAACCCGCCTTGTGAGCGGGATTGAATGGGTTCGGAAAGTTGTCTCACCAGGATTCGAACCTAGACTGGCTGAACCAAAATCAGATGTGCTACCATTACACCATGAGACAATCCTTAACATGCTTCGTGAAAAGCTGTGCAAAAGTAGTACAATAAATAGAACACTCCAAATAATTCCCGGTGATTTTTCGGGAGTGCCCCGCGGCGGATAACTATTCCGCCGTCAGCAGAAAATAGTTCTTCTTTCCCCGCTGAGCAAGGATATATTTGTCGCCGATAAGACGGGACAGGTTGACGGTTTCGTCAAACGATTCCAGCTTCTCCTTATTGATCATTACGCCTCCCGACTGCACGGTCTTGCGCATCTCTCCCCTGGACGGGAATATGGCAGCCTCTTCGGTGAGCAGGTCGACGGCTTTGATGCCCTGCGCCAGCTTTTCTCGCGAAACGGAGAATCGGGGTACTCCTTCGAATACCTGCAGGAAAGTCTCCTCGTCAATCGTGCGAAGCGTCCGCGATGTGGATTGTCCGAACAGGATCTCCGACGCACTGACGGCCTTATCGTAATCTTCCCGCGAATGTACCATTACGGTGATCTCCTCGGACAGCCGCTTTTGCAGCGGACGCAGGTGCGGCGCGGATTGCTGTTCTGCAGCCAGCGCTTCTATCTCTTCCTTCGGAAGGGGAGTGAATATTTTGATATATTTTTCGGCGTCGGCGTCGCTCACGTTCAGCCAGAACTGGTAGAACTTATAGGGGGTGGTATAGCGGCGGTCGAGCCAGACGTTGCCGCTCTCGGTCTTGCCGAACTTGCCCCCGTCGGCTTTCGTGATGAGCGGGCAGACCAGTGCAAAGGCTTCGCCTCCTTCCACGCGGCGGATCAGTTCCGTGCCGGTGGTGATGTTGCCCCACTGGTCAGATCCGCCTAACTGCAGCCGGCAACCCCTGTCGCGGTAGAGGTGCAGGAAGTCGTAGCCTTGCAGGAGCTGATAAGAAAATTCGGTAAACGACATCCCTTCGCTCGATTCTCCGCTCAGTCGCTTTTTGACCGAATCTTTCGCCATCATGTAGTTGACGGTGATGTGTTTGCCTATGTCCCGGATGAAGTTCAGAAACGTGTAGTCTTTCATCCAGTCATAATTGTTCACCAGGATCGCTTTGTTGGGTATTTCTCCCTCGAAGTCGAGGAACCTCGACAGCTGTTTTTTGATGGCTTCCTGGTTGTGGCGCAGGGTCTCCTCGTCGAGCAGATTGCGTTCCGCCGATTTCATGGAGGGGTCGCCGATCATTCCCGTAGCACCGCCGATCAGCGCCACGGGGGTGTGTCCCGCACGCTGAAAATGCTTCAGCATCATCACACCCACCAGGTGTCCGATGTGCAGAGAGTCGGCCGTGGGGTCAATCCCCAGGTATCCGGTCGTCCGCTCCCTCAGTAACAGTTCCTCCGTTCCGGGCATTATTTCGTGTATCATGCCGCGCCAGCGAAGTTCTTCCACAAAATTCATCATTGTGATTATCTCTAATATGTCAGTTTTCTTAAGCACGCAAAGGTACTATTTTTTATTCAACCGCCGGACGGGAATGAGTGCGTTGACGCTTTATCAAATTTTCACGGATGAAACCGGACGGCCGGAGGTGGGGGGTGGATGTCCCGCGAGGATTCCCGCGAAGGGGGTACCGGTGCGTATTTCAAATGCTGTGGCCGGGAACAGGCGGTTTTTTTTTTTTCGCGGGACTGCTGTTTTCCTCGCAATTGTTTGGGTAGCATAAGTTTTTCCAGTAACTTTGGGTAAATAAAATTTTTATCTCTTATGAAACATGATGTAATTCTTCTTTCAACTCTTATTTTATTGGCGATGACCTGCTTTGGGTCATGCGGAAAAAGCGAGCGCGTTGTTGAGCGCCCCGTTTTTGAGGTAAGGAATACCGGCACGCTCGAAATCGACAGGATCGTCCTGAGCGATACGGCTACGATCTTTTACTTCGACGCTTTTTTTACTCCGAACTACTGGATACGTATAGATTCCCGCACATACCTGCTGGGGGATAGCGTTCGGTATACGATTACCGGTGCGGAGGGTATTGAACTGGATAAGGAGTTTTGGATGCCGGAATCGGGTGAAGCATCCTTCAAACTCATATTCCCTCCTGTCGACCGCAGACTGAAAAAAATCGACTTCATCGAATCCGACTGCGAAGAGTGCTTCAAGATATACGGCATCGACCTGACGGGAAAGGCGTCGCTTTCGGGTTACCCCGAAGGGTTGCCGCGGAAGCTTCGCAACGCGGCGGTGGACATGTCGGGGCCGCTGCCCGACGCGGAACTGACGGTCGGGACAACGCGCGTCAACCTGCATCTGTTGGGATACAGAAAGGGGATGACGAACGGTACCTGTACGATGTACAACAACCGCTTTTTCCCTCGGGGTCAGGATGAAACGTCTGTCCCTGTCGACTGGGAGACAGGCGCTGCTTCCGTGGAATTTGAGCAGTATGGCACGATGAGTAATTTTATTCTTGTTGCCGGACAATCCATCACATTCGTCACCTCCCCGGGAGAAACGATGGATATATATGTGGATTTGCAGGAGCTGGGAAGACGCTCGTCCCGCTATCTCGAAACGGATGATTCCAAGCCCTGCCTTTACTTTACCGGGCGCAATGCCGCCGTCAACCGGGCGCTGAACGGAAATAACTCCAATTACAGCCTGCAAAGTGAAGAGATGTATAATGAGATAGCCGGTATGAGTGCGGATGAATTTACGGATTATATTGCCGCCGCATATAAAGCTGCTTCCGAAAAGATCAGTCAGTCGACGGAACTCTCCCCGCTCGAAAAGGATCTCCGGAATACGGAAAATAAAGTATGGGCGCAATATTTCGTGCTCTCGGGCGAAAGCCTGCTGGAAAGCGCGTTCCGCAGAAAAAATAAAATCCCGTGGGATCAGGCGGTGCCGGAAAATTACAGCGCGCCGGTATTTACCGAAAAGCATTACGGGGTAATCAGCAATTTTCAGGTCGAAGGTACGGAATATCTGTATACGGGGCTGTTCCCACAGGTATATCCGATGTTCTTCCGCCGGGAAGTGGATCTGGAAACGGTCACCGGCCGGAAAGAAGGCTTCCTGTATGACCTGAAAAAGGTGTATGCTCTGGGCGAGGCTGCGGAAAATATGAGGCCGCTGACCGATGACGAAAAAGCGGAACTGGAATCCGTAAGGGAACCTTTTTACGCAAATGTCCTGTCTGCCGTGGAGAATAAGCTGCAGCGACAGCTTGAGGAATTAAAAAATAAAACAGGTTACACGATTTGTGACGTTCCGGAAGTGCCCGATGCGCAGTTGTTTGACGCTATTGTCGGGAATTACAGCGGGAAGGTCGTATTCGTCGACTTCTGGGCTACGTGGTGCGGACCGTGCCGCGAATCCATGAAATGGATGGAGCCGCTCAAAGACACTGAGTTGAAGAGTGATAATCTGGTCTTTGTCTACCTCACAGGCCCGTCGTCGCCGGAAATGAAGTGGCGCACGATGATTGCCGACGTCAAGGGCGAGCATTACAGGGTGAGTGAAACGCAGTGGCGTTATCTCTGCGACAAATTCAAGATTGACGGTATACCCTCATACGTGCTTGTCGATAAAAGCGGCAAGTATGAGTTGCGCAATGACTTGCGTGATCACGAAGTGCTGAAGAAGGTTTTAGGGCAGGAGATTTAGCGTCGGATATATTTCCTGCTTGTGTTTTAATTTGTTTTTCAAGCCTCCGCCCGTGTCACATGGGTGGGGGCTTGCTTTTTGGCGCTACTGCGCCGGCGCAGCGAAAAAAACCGGCCTCCCGAATGAAAGGGGGGCCGGTTTTTCGCAGAGTCACGGATAACCGTTTACCATCAAAATGTCACGCCCTTAAAAAAGTCGACGGAATATACTCGGCTGTTTTTGTTCATTTTCTCTTTTTGACTTGGTTTTTCACTCCGAATGATCCTTGTTTTCAAATACAAAAAAAACATGCTCCACCTCCCATTATCCCATTGTAGGGAGAGTTTACGGGGGTTCCCGAAAGGTTTACGGGGGTTCCCGAAGAGTTCATGGGAGCTCCCAAAAGGTTTACGGGGGTTCCCGAAGAGTTCATGGGAGCTCCCAAAAGGTTTATGGGGGTTCCCGAAAGGTATTTGGGGGTTCCCAAAAAGTATTTGGGGGTTCCCAAAAGGTATTTGGGGGTTCCCGAAAAGCATTTGGGGGTTCCCAAAAAGTATTTGGGGGTTCCCGAAAAGCATTTGGG
>JAIRSV010000048.1 GCA_031255275.1 Proteiniphilum sp. | reverse complement strand
GCTCCCCGAGCTGGTTGTTTTTGTGGGTCACATTGTCACATCATCACATTGAATTTTTCGTTCGTCGGGGCGGGTGCTCCCGCCCCTTGCCACTCGGGCGCTCCCCGAGCTGGTTTTCTTCACTTCTTCCCTTCTTAAAAAACAATTTTCAACTGTCAAATGTCAACTGTCCATTAATGAAGCATCATCACATTGCCCCTGCGGATCAGGGCGACTGGAGTATTGCTCTGTCAACCAGATATACGAGCGACTTGTAAGGTATACCGCTATTCATGGATAATCCTGTCTCGCAAGTCCGGCTGTTGGAATAACCCTCCGATACTTGCGCGGTCGAGATCTCCCGCTTCAGCGGCGCGAGCGCCGAACGGTTGAGTTCCGGGTAAAAAAACCCTCGATCGCCCGCCCAGCCGCAACAGCCGACGTTGTCGGGGACAATCACCCTCTCCGCGCAAAGCGACGCTACGGTCAGCAATTTCTCCTCCAGCCGCATCTTGCGGGAACTGCAGGTGAGGTGTATGGCGACCGTGACGGGTTGCCTGACCAGTGACAGGCGGTCGAGCAGGAAATCGTGAATAAATTCTGCCTGATCATAGAGTTTGAGCCGCTTGTCGAGCGTCTCGCGCATCTGCAGCAGACAGGGACTCATGTCGCACACGACGGGCAGTTCGCCGTTGCGACTCGCCTTCAGAAGCGCCTCATTCAGCTCCCTCTCCTTTCTCCGCGCCTGCTTCCGGAATCCTTTGCTGGCGAATGCCATTCCGCAGCACAGCCGGTCTTTTCCCTCGGGAATGATGACGGTGTAGCCGGCTTTCCGCAGAATGGAGAGCATTTTGCGGGATACGTCGTCCCGGTCTTCGCTGCCGGACGGGGCGCCTCCCATGGCGCGCGTGACGCACGCGGGGAAGTAGACTGCCGCGGGGGCACCGGGAATGTCGGCGGGAAAAATATTGCGCGTGATCTTCCTGCTGCCCGGGGGCGTGTGACGCGTCCACAGGGGGAATCTGCCCCGACTCAGCCGGTGAAGCTTCCCGGCCACGTACTCCGTCAGCCCGTATCCCGCGATCCGGGCGATGTGGTGCGGAAGGGGCAGCAGGCCGCGCAGCAGAGATGTGGTGACGGCCATGCGGGCGGCAACAGCGTCTGCAATCCAGTTGGCCAGCAGACCGTTTTGCCGCTGTCGCAGCTCCTTCACAAGTCTACCGGTGTCTATTCCCACCGGGCAGGCAATGCCGCAGAGTCCGTCGGCAGCACAGGTTTTTTCCAGAGGATAGGCAATTTCTCTCATCCTTCTCCTCATCCTTCTCTCCATCTTTGTCCTTATCCTTCTCTCCATCTTTGTCCTTATCCGCGTCCGCGGCAGATCTCTTTTTACGCGGGCGCGTTCGGCATGTTCGGCGTGTTCGGCCAGGTGACGGCAGGCCACGATCCGCTGACGGGGCGTAAGCGTCAGATTCTTCGAGGGGCAATGTACTTCGCAGAAACCACATTCGATGCACTTGTCGATCAGCGGATCGGCTTCCGGAATCCGTTTCAGGTTCCTGATGAATACTTCGCGGTCGTCGTTGATCAATACGCCCGGATTCAGGATGCCGTCGGGGTCGAATGTTTTTTTGATGCGCTTCATCAGAGCGTATATCTCCGGCCCCCACTCCCGTTCCACGAAGGGGGCCATGTTGCGTCCCGTGCCATGCTCGGCCTTGAGGCTGCCGCCGTATTTCACGGTGACCAGGTCGCACAGCGCGTGCATGAAGGTGGCATACCTTTCCACCCCCTCCGGCGTGTTAATATCCGGGAAGACGGTGAAATGGATGTTTCCGTCGAGCAGGTGTCCCCACATCACCGCATTTCCATAACCGCTGTGCACGAGCAGTGCGCGCACGTCGCAGAGGGCGTCGCCCAGCGATTGGGCGTCGAAGGCCACATCCTCGATGATGCTCGCCGTGCGGGGGGGACGCGTGGCTGCCGCCGAGGTAAAGAGTCCGTTGCGCACATTCCAGTAGCGGTCATAGAGGCGCCTGTCGGTGGTGAAGCGTACCGGAGACAGCGTCTCGATGCGGGAGAGCTTCTCTTCTATCGCGGCCATTTGCGCCAGCAGCGTCGTCCCGTCGTCGGCCGAAGTGTCGATCAGCAGGACGGCGGCGCCTTCGGGCAAAGAGTTCAGTTCCTCCGGCAGACCATCCCTGTCTTCCACGGCGCGCAGCGCGTTGCGATCCATCAGTTCGGCCGCGCTCACCCCCCGGCAGCACCTCAGCGGGAGGATGGCGCCGCTCACTTCGCGGAGGCTGGAAAAACAGACGATGGCGGCCGCCTTCAGCGGCGCGTCGTGTACGGTCTCGAAGGTGGCCTGCGAAACGAATCCCAGAGTGCCCTCGGATCCGATCATCAGGCGCCGGATAATTTCAACGGGATCGGCGGAGTCCGTCAGCGAGTTGACGCCGTAGCCGCAGGTATTTTTGAGCCGGTATTTCGCGGAGATCTTTTCTCTGACGGCTTCACTGTCCGCAGCGTCGCGGCGCAGGCGCTCTATTTCGGCGACGAGTCGGGGGTGACCGGCGATGAATGTGCGGCAACTCTCGCCGTCAGCCGTATCCAGCAGCGAACCGTCGGCCAGGATGATGCGCATCGACTTGACGGTGTTATAGCTGTTGTGGCGTATGCCGTAACTCGATCCGCTTGCATTGTTGGCAATGATTCCGCCGATCTTCGCCGAGTTGACGGATGCCGGTTTCGGACCCAGTCTGCGTCCATACGGCATCAGTATCCTGTTTGCCGCTCCGCCGGTGAGGGCGCAGCCGAAGGTGGCGCTGCGTCCCCCGTCCGTGACGGATGCCAGTTCGAATCCCTCGCCCGTTTCCATCAGTATGGAATCGGTAACGGTCTGTCCGCTCAGGCTCGTTCCCGCGGCCTTGAATGTTACGGGCAGCCCTTCCGAACGACAAAATTTCAACAGTCTGATCACCTCCTCTTCCGAGTTCACCCTCACCGCCGCCCTGGGGATGAGCCTGTAAAGCCCCGCGTCGGTGCCTTTGACGAGGCAGGAAAGTTGGTCTGTGAAAACCTGTTCAGGCGGAAACAGTTGCAGAAGTTTTTTTCGTATTAACATGTCAGTTAACCTTGATTTATGCAATAATGCTGTTTATCACCCCGGCCACCTGCCGGATGAGCGAGTGGCTGCTGTCGTTGCATATCAGATAATCGGCGCGCCGCATCTTCTCCTCCTCCGGCCACTGGCTGTTGATCCGCGCCATCACCGCGTCGCGGGTCATCCCGTCGCGCCGCATCACCCTGTCGATGCGAAGCTCCTCCGGCGCGTGAACCGTAACCGTCCTGTCCACCAGCCGGTGGAAGCCGGACTCAAAGAGAAGGGCTGCGTCGAGAACCGTCATCGGGAAGCGTTCCCTTTGCCGGCACCAGCCGGCGAAATGGTGGGCCAGTTCGGGATGGATAATGACATTCACGGCATTCAGCTTGCGGTCGTCATAAAAAATAAGGGAAGCCAGCTTTTTTCTGTCGAGCCTTCCGCCGGCGTAAAGATCTTCGCCGAACAGCCGAGAGAGCTGTTCGCGGATACGGGGTGACGAGTCGTTCAGCGCCTTCGCCTCCCGGTCGGCATTATAGAGGGGAATGCCGTGCAGACGGAAAATTTCGGATACGACCGACTTTCCGCTCCCTATTCCTCCCGTGACGCCGATCCGAATCATCACTCCGTCCTGTTTTCAAACAGAAACTCCACCGATGCGGGAGAAATCCGGGGATTGATAACGGATGCCGGACAGTTCGTCAGTTCGATTTCCACACGACCGTCTTCGTTGGAATAAAATTTCCGGTAATCAAGTGCGATGGAAAAGTCTTCGGGTACGATCTTCTTATACTCTTCGAGCGTCACGGAGAAGGTGACGCTGACGCGTGAGGGGAAGAACTTCACGTCAAGTTTCCCGGGCATGTGCACGGCCGTGACCGGAATTTCAAACGTCCGTTCCGTATACTCCTCCACGGGGATGTGTATCTCCACCTGCGAGGGGACGAATTTGACTCCCTCCACGCTGTTTATCCTCACCGGCAGCTGCGAGGTAGCCCTCAGGTTTTTGAATACCGTATATTCCGTTTCGGCGATTTTCAGCTTGTCGAGCGATTGCTGTGCGCCGTAAGCTATCACCGTTTCGGGAATAAAGACCGTATTGCCGGCCATCAGGTTCGCCCTGTTCGTCGTGATCTCCCCGTCGAAGATCACCGTAAGTTCCTTGCTCTGCAGTCTGGACGTCGCCAGGGAAATATTCATCGGGTAATAACCTCTTATGCTGGTGCCGGGGAACAGCTGCGAAAGGATGAGCTGTCTGTACTGATCGCCCTGCAGCACCGTATTGCCTCCCTCGGTTATTTCGGCGACGTTGATCTCAAGCGAATCCCTTTTCCTTATGTCGAGGAGGAAAATCTGTACGCCGTTGTCGGCGGCGCTGACTTCCAAAAAGTCGGGTAAGGGATTGTCGAACACTGCATCGTCAGGGATACTGGTGTATTTCAGCGGTATTTTGTAGGTACCCTCCACATTCTCTTTCTGAAAAAAGAGCATTAGCCAGAAAATAAAAGCCAGCGTCAAAAAAAACAGGAAAGTGAGCAGGTTTTTCCACGGGAAGGTGGAAAAAAAGGCTTTTATTTCAGGCTGCCGTTTCTTGAAGAAAGCTTTTATTTCCATAGCAGGCACGCATTATTTGTTTTGCGCCACGTCGGCCGGTGAGGCGTAGACCGAACCTTTTTCGAATTTTAATTTCACGCCGTCGGCCACTTCGACCAGAAACCAGGTGTCGCCCACCTCTCTGATACGTCCGTGGATACCGCCCGAGGTCACCACCTTGTCGCCCGATTTCATCGCCTCGCGGCTCTTTTGCAGTTCCTTCTGCTTTTTCTGCTGCGGACGGATCATAAAGAAATAAAAGATGGCGAAAATGGCCACCATCATCAACAGGGTGCCGCCCATGCCCGTCGGATTTGCTTGTTGTAATAAAGTACTCATAAGAATTATTGTTTAAGTGATTATATAATTAGCTTTTAAAGATACGCTTTTCTTTTCTCGCCTCCTGCACGACGGCATCCAGGATCCCGTTGATAAAGGTACCGCTCCTGACCGTACTGTATGATTTGGCAATTTCGATATATTCGTTCAGCGAAACGCTGGTGGGGATAGACTCAAAGGTGAATATTTCGGCGAGGGCTACCTGCATGATGATAAGATCCATGAAGGCGATACGGTCGAAATCCCACTTTTCGGTATGTTTTCCGATGAGTTCGCGGTATGTCTTTTCGTCCAGGATCGAATTGTGCAGCAGTTTAAGCGCATATTCTCTGTCCCCGTTGTCCTTGAACATCGGCAACAGTGGCTGACTGTCGCCATTCTCGGGCGAAAACCGCTTGATGGTCTTCATTACGAATGTCTGCACGATCTCCACATCATTGTTCCAGTAAATGCACTCATCTTCCAGAATATCGTCCAGCTCGCCGTTCAGATAGATAAACCGTTTGAAGGTTTTCCGCCAGAATTCCCGGTCATCCTCGTAGGAGGGGGAGGCCATTTCGGAATACTCCTTATAGGTGTCCGAAGAGAGAATCTCGTCCAGGAGGTTTTTGACGAATACCTCATTCGCCCTCCACGACATGGGACGCTCTTCCAGCTGTCTCCGGAACAGCCTGTTTTCCCGCAGTTGCGCGACGAACCGGTTATCGGCCAGATGCATGTTGGGATGCAAATCCTCTTCCGTGGGCAGGAACTTATTCCGTTTCACCTCCATCCTGTTTTGGTAGGAATCCGTAAGTTCCACCATCAGAAGCAGCAGAAAATAATAAAGATCGTATGATTTCTGCAAGCCGAACAGAAGTTCCTTTTCGGCGTTACGCAAATCTCTATTCGTATTCTGATACCATGCATACACGAGCTGTACTACCCTGATACGAATTAAATTTCTGTTAATCATTGTTTCAATGAACTTTGTTTTAGCGTTGCAAAAGTAGTTAAATTTTCGGTATCAAGCATACTGTCGCAAGGGAAATAAGTATCAATCTGTTTTTTAGGTTCGACGAACTTCCCGGAAAATTTTTTAAACAGTTTCCCGGTAAGAAGAAAATCGTTACCTTTGCTCCGCTTTTTTTGAAGGCCCCCGTGTGATGGGAAATAGGGAAAGCTGCTTTATTTTGAGTAACACAAACAATTGTAAAAATGAAATCATTTGAATTAAAAGGCGAAATCCGGAACGGTTTCGGAAAAAAAGCCGCCAAGGCATACCGCAGCGAAGGGCTGATACCCTGCGTGGTATACGGCGGACATGGCGAAGGTAACATAAACTTTGCAGTGAAACAGGGCGACGTGCGCAAGCTGATTTACACGCCGGAGGTTTTTCTGGTAAACCTCGACCTCGGAGAAAAGAGATTGCAGGCCATCGTAAAGGAACTGCAGTTTCACCCGGTGAAGGATACCATTCTCCACATCGACTTTCTGCACGTAGTTGAAGACGCTCCCGTAGTGATCGAAATCCCCGTCCGTCTGACAGGGCTGGCGGCCGGCGTAAGGGCCGGCGGCAAGCTGTCGCTCGACATCCGCAAGCTGAAGGTGAAGGCATTCCCGGCCAAACTGCCCGAAGAGCTGGTGGTGAACGTGGAGGAACTGGAACTGGGTAAATCCATTCAGGTCGGACAGTTGAGTTTTGACGATGTTGAAATACTGAACGCCCAAAATGCCGTTGTATGCCGTGTTCAGCTGACGCGCGCCGCGAGGGGTGCGGCAGCGAAGGCTGAGGGATAAACACTTTGCCCGGATGAAGTATTTGATAGCGGGATTGGGGAATATCGGCCCCGATTATGCACAAACCCGCCACAATATTGGATTTATGGTGTTGGACGCTTTTGCGAAGGCGTCCAATGCTGTTTTTGAGGACAGGCGATATGGTTTCGTCGCCGAAATGCGGCTCCGGAACAAATCGCTCGTCCTGCTCAAGCCCTCCACCTTTATGAACCTGAGCGGAAACGCCGTCCGCTACTGGCTGCAGAAGGAGAAAACGGAGAACGAAAATCTGCTGGTGGTGGTCGACGATCTGGCACTGCCTTTCGGGACGCTTCGCATGAAGCCCGAGGGGAGCGACGCCGGACACAACGGCTTGAAACATATTCAGGAGCTGATCGGACAGGATTATCCGCGACTCCGGTTCGGCATCGGAAACAATTTCCCCCGGGGCGGGCAGATCGACTATGTACTGGAACCGTTTTCGGACGAGGAACGGCAACTGTTGCCCGGACGGATCGATACGGCGACGGACATGATCCGCAGTTTCTGTCTGTCGGGCGTCCGGATTACGATGAATCAGTACAACAACCGGTAGAATCTGTTGTATTCCGCGTCGGCAAGACGCTTATCAATTTCCCAAGATATGGATGAAGTCAGGATAGACAAATGGTTGTGGGCGGTGCGTATTTTCAAGACGCGCACGGCAGCCTCCGACGCTTGCCGGAAGGGACGGGTGATGATCGGGAAGGTCGCCGTGAAGCCTTCGAGGAATATCCGGGCGGGAGAGGTCGTCGAAGTGCGTAAACCGCCGGTGACCTTTGCGTTCAAGGCGCTGGCGCTGACCGACAGGCGAATGAATGCGGCCCGCGTGCCGCTGTTCATGGAGAACGTGACGCCGCCTGACCGGTATGAACTGCCGGAACTGAACAGGATTGCCGGATTCGTCGACAGACAGAGGGGTACCGGACGTCCGACCAAAAAGGAGCGGCGCGATCTGGAAGAGTTTACCGGGTCATTCGATTTCGACGAGTCCGATTTTTAATTTCCGCCCATCAATATTCCCCCATCAATATAATGTATGATTTTCCCTGCAAATAACTATCACCTCGTCCTCGCCTCCGGTTCTCCGCGGAGGAAAGAGCTGCTTTCCGGCATAGATGTGGAATATGAGGTGAGGACGCTTCCCGATGTTGACGAAACGTATCCCGACGACCTTCCGCTCGAAGAGATCGCCGGATTCCTTGCGCGAAAAAAGGCGTCGGCATACGCTTCGCTGATGGAAGATGACACGCTGCTTATCACCGCCGATACCGTCGTGCTGCTGCATGACCGGGTGCTGGGAAAACCCTCCGGCAAGGAGGATGCCAGGCGGATGCTGAAAGACCTTTCGGGCGAGACGCACCGGGTAGTCACCGGCGTTTGTCTGACGTCGAAGCGCAAACAGGTCTGTTTTTCGGACGTAGCCCATGTCACGTTCGGCCTGCTGACCGGCGAGGAGATTGATTATTATGTGGAGAAGTATAACCCGGTGGACAAGGCCGGCGCTTACGGCGTGCAGGAATGGGTCGGATACACGGGCGTGGAAAGGATCGAAGGCTCTTACTTTAACGTGATGGGAATGCCCGTCTTCAAGCTCTATCGCGCACTGAAGCGTTTCTGATCGAACAGTATAATACACACGGGACGCCTCCCGTTAATTGGCAAAACAGTTTTATTTTTGTACCCGCACAATTCAAAAAACAGATCAACATGCTGACCGTAGAAAAAATCGGAGGTACCTCCATGTCACAGTTTCAGGAAGTCCTTCGGAACATTATCAAGGGAGACCGCAGGGGTGAAGCGCTGTATAACCGCATCTTCGTGGTCTCGGCCTATAATAACGTGACTAACTGGCTGCTCGAACACAAGAAGACGGGTGAGCCGGGCATCTACAACAAATTCCTGAACGGGGAGGACTACAGCAGTGCGCTGGATACATTCTGCCGGCGTCTGCTGCTGATCAACGACGGTTTTGCCGATTACGGGCTTGACCTGAAGGAGGCGCGTGATTTTATCCGCTTCCGCGTAGATCAGGCCAAGACGGTGCTGTACAGTTTGGGAAAGGTGCTGGCCTCGGGCTATGTGGATCCGAAGGCGATACACCTGGCTGCCCGCGAAATTCTGGCCTCCATCGGCGAAGCCCATTCGGGATGGAACTCCGTCAATATCCTTAACAGCAACGGAATCAATGCCCGTTTTGTAGATCTGTGCGGGTTCAACGACAACGAGCCGCTGACCATCGACGAACGTATCCATAAGGAGTTCGGCAACATAGATTTCGGCAGCGTGCTTTGCATCGCCACGGGATATACCAAGGGTATCGAGGGTATCATGCGGGCCTTTGACCGGGGATACAGCGAGGTGACGTTCAGCAAGATTGCCGTCGAGGTGAAGGCCGGCGAAGCGGTTATTCACAAGGAGTATCACCTTTCGAGCGCAGATCCCAAGATCGTGGGCGTGGAGAACAGTATCCCCGTGGGGCATACCAACTACATCATCGCCGACCAGCTGGCCGACATCGGCATGGAAGCCATTCATCCCAAAGCGGCCAAGCCGCTGGAACTGGCCGGCGTCAACATCCGCATAAAGAATACGTTTGAACCCAATCATCCGGGAACGCTCATATCGCGCGACTACATTTCGCCCGATCCGCGAGTGGAAATCGTTTCCGGTTCGCGGAAAGTAGTGGCCATCGAAGTGCACGACCCGATGATGGTGGGCGAGGTGGGCTTCGACGGACACCTCATGCACTATTTCGTGAAGCACGGGGTGAGTTACATTTTGAAATCGACCAATGCCAATTCCATCACGATGGTCGTCTGGGAGAGCGAGAAGAGCCGGGAACTGGTGGACGTTCTTCAGAAACGTTTCTATCAGGTGACGGCCGTGCCGATGGCCATCGTCTGTGCGATGGGTTCCAACATCGCACTTCCGGGATTCCTCTACCGGGCGACGAAGGCGCTGTATGAGAAGGGGATTAACGTGGAGAGCTTTGCCCAGTCGCTGATGCAGGTCAACATGCAGTTCGTGATCCGGCGCGAACGCTATGAGGATGCGGTGGTCGCGCTGAACGAGGCGCTGTGCAGGTGACGCGGCTTTCTTGTCCCGACACGGTATCGCCGGCAAAAAAAAGGCGCGGATTCGGAAATCCGCGCCGGTGAAGGCAATTTCATCATTCGGCCGCAGCCGCCTGCGTTACTTCGACCGTTTCGCCACAATTCCCGGAAGTTAACCACAGCTCAAACTTTCTGGGAGATCCGGCAGTATTGGGTGCAAGCGTAAATGTAAGCGATTTGGGTGAATCTTTCTCAACGGTGAACCACGACGGGTACTCTATTTTAACCACTTTTCCACGCACTCTCCACATAATCATGGAAAGAGACCCGTTGACGAACTCCATTTTAACTATGTCTCCCTCCTCTTTCGTGACAATAAAATCTTCAAAAGATACTCCTTCCAGATAAGGCTCAGAATATATCCACCAAGAGTCCCTTTTGGAAGTAATCCTTTTACTGCCGCCCTGCGCATCAAAACTGAGCGCGTCGACGTCAAATTCGGCTCTCCGGCACCCCGCTCCATCCGGCAGATAACGGTCGCGGCAGGTAGTGAAAACAGGTATCGTGCAAATAAGTAAAAAAAATGCAGCTCTCTTCATGTTTTTGTTTTTATGGAAATCAAAACAG
>JAIRSV010000143.1 GCA_031255275.1 Proteiniphilum sp. | reverse complement strand
TGCGCTTCGGGATAACGAAAGAGGCCTGTGGTGCACTGATTATAATGACATCATCCATTTTTCAGACGATACCGCATATAAATACATGTCTGTGGAGATCAATAGGTTTATGAGCAGAGGAAGAGTAACGGAAAAGGATCATTTTATCCTTACATCGTGGTGGAATCATGATAAGGTATACAGATCACGCTGTATCTGAAAAAAGAAAAGAAATCAATCGTTTCGGAGGGAATTGCGTGGGGTGATATTCTTTTCGGAAATAATATCAGTTTCAACCTTTCGGATCAAATGTTGCAGGTTATCAATGCGGACAGGGCTGAATCTGTACTTAAAACCAATCGTTTCAGCGAAGAGCGCAGGGAGATGTTAAAGGCCGCGTCCGCGTTCGACAGCAGGGAAGAAAATAATCCCGTACAGGTCGTATTATATCTCAGGAAATGAGCGGCAGACAATGTATCAATATGTCAATATGCCGATGTGTCGTTCCGACGCTCTTCCGCCCTCCGGGCGGAGGAACGTAGGCATTGCCCGAGCTACATGCGCAGCACGGAGAGCGTGAGCGCAGCGAACGATCACAGCAGCAAGCCTCTCTGTACTTCCCGTCGCGTTTCAGGTCCGGCGATCTGTTCCACCAGCCTTAACGCAAAATCAAACGCAAGTCCGGGTCCTTTCCCCGTTGTGATATTGCCGTCGACAACCACATCCTCTCCCGTTGTCTGCGCGCCGGCCAGCCTGTCCTCAAATCCGGGATAGCAGGTAGCACGTCTGTCCGCGAGCAGGCCGAGCGTTCCCAGCACCATAGGAGCGGCGCAGATTGCGGCAATCCGTTTCCCCTCTCCGTTGAATTTCGTGATCAGTTTCCCCAACCCTTCATGTTCGTTGAGGTTTTTAGCGCCCGGCATTCCGCCCGGCAAAACCAGTACGTCTACTTCCGAAAAATCGGCTTCCTGAAATGCTTTGTCGGCAATTACCGGTACACTGTGTGCGCCGGTCACGGTTTTTGTGTCCGAAACGGACACGGTTTCGACAACTATCCGCGCTCTCCTCAGAATATCCACGGTTGCAAGCGCTTCAATTTCTTCAAAACCGTTTGCCAGAAAAAGGGCTACTTTCTTCATGATTGCAGTTTTTTTAGTGAAAACTTTGAAAAATGCCCTCCCGCGACGGGAGGCAATTTGTTTCAGGCCATGCCTGTATTTTTATTTTAATTGAGATTAAACCTGTAAGTAATCGTCCCCTGCTGGTTGTTGGCAGAACTGACAGCATTGAATTTGGTACTTCTTGCAGCATTCAGCGCCTCGTTCCGGAGGTTGGCGCTGGGCGTATTCGTTCCGCGTCCGATCTCCGCGTGAATCACATTACCGGCAGGATCCACGGTGATATTAACGACAACGGAACCGTAATCATTCACCGTGTACCGGGGCTGGATGAGTCCGCCGCTTCCGAGGCTGCGTCCCCCCAGGTCGTATGAACCGATTCCGCCATTCCCCGTCGGCGAGCCCTGAGTGGCATTTCCGGAGGAAACTCCCTGCGCTCCCTCACCTTCCGTATTTCCTCGCCTTTCCGAACTTTCGCCGAAGAGTCCCGACATCTGCCGGTTGATTTCGCGCCTGCGCGTTTCCTCCTCACGGCGTTTCCGTTCGGCCTCCTCCTGCTGCCGGCGGCGCTCCTCCGCCAGTTCCTGCGCTCTGCGTTCCTCCGCCAGCCGCGCCCTGCGCCGCTCCTCTTCCCGTTGCGCTTCCACGTCGATGGTCGGTTCCGTCACCTGGGAGACCAAGGGTTCTTCCGGAGAATAGGGAGGTACTTCGGGAGACCGGGAGGGAACAGGCGGTGTTTCGGCCTTGGGCGGCTCGATGATGCCGAAAGCATCCTCCGCCGACCCGAACATCACCGGAATCCCCTCCTGTTCCCCGGACGGGAACGATAATGTAAATACGGAGAATATCAGGGCGAGAAAGAGTAATATGGCAAATATTACCGTTCCGGCTATTCCTCCTATTTTTTCTCTTTCGATCATGCTTCCGATAACTGAATTAATTCGGGCGTGTCATCAGCACCATTTTGAAGCGGTTCTGAGCAGCAACATCCAGAATACGGACAATCTCCCGGTAAGGGACAGCCTCGTCTGCATAAAGCGCCACGAATACGCCGGGGTCGGCAGAATAGACCGACTGCAGAAAAGGAGTGATGTCTTCGAAATTCACCTGTCGCTCCATTTCGCCGGCATTGGCCACATAGTAATTGAGATCCCCGTCTATGGTCACCCGCGTAACCGGCCTGGCCTGAGCCTGTTGCTGAGATCGGGGCAACAATACCTGTATGGAGTTGGGCACGACAAAAGTGGAAGTGATCATAAAGAAAATAAGCAGCAGGAAAATCACATCCGTCATAGACGCCATGCTGAAATTAGTCTCGATCGTGAACCGTTGTTTTAAAGCCATATACTGATGATTTTAGCTTCACCGTTATTCCCTCGAATAACCGTTGAACATTTATGCCGCCGGTTCATTAAGAATATCCATGAACTCCATAATCCTCATCTCCAATTTACTCATAATCCCCTTAATGCGCGTGGTGAGGTAATTGTAAGCAAACAGGGCAATGATCCCCACGATAAGCCCGGCAACGGTAGTCACCAGCGCCTCGTAGATACCGGCCGAGAGCGTGGTTATACTCACGTTGGCGCCCGCGTTAGCCATGCTCATAAAAGCACCAACCATTCCGGTCACTGTCCCCAGGAACCCTATCATGGGAGCGCCCGACGCGGAAGTGGCCAGTACCGGTAAACCCTTTTCCAGTTTGGATATTTCGATAATTCCCTGATTCTCGATAGCCGACATCACATCGGCAGTTGGCCTCCCCAGACGGGAAATACCCTTTCCCACCATACGGGCGGAAGGAGTGTCGGTATTGCCGCAAAGCGCGACGGCGGCGTCGATCTTCCCGTCATGGATATAATCCTTGATACGGTTCATAAACGTATCATCCTCCCTGCTCGCCTTGCTGATGATCATCGACCTCTCGATAAGAACGTAAACGGTCATCAGCAGAAGGATGAGCAGAACGATCATCAACCAGCCGCCTTTCAGTGCCAGGTCGAAAGCATTCATAGTCACAGTACCCGCTTCGGCAGTCGCAGCCTGCCGCATGGTGTCATAAATCGCCTGGGCGGTATCACCCGGCATCATTTGCAATAAATTCATTCCTGTATATGTTATAAAAAGAAAAGTTTTCGATTTTGTTTGTTCGGTAAAGATGGTTGATCCGGATTGTCAAACCTCCATCAGGGGCTCTTTTAGACAATTTTTATAAGCCTTTATCGTTTCCTTCAACCCCATGTAGAGCGCGTCGCTGATGAGCGAATGGCCAATGGAAACCTCCTTCAGCCACGGGATATTCGCATGAAGCCATGCCAGATTTTCCAGATTCAGATCATGTCCCGCATTCACGCCCAAGCCGAGTTTCTTCGCCAGAGTAGCCGCTTCAATAAAGGGAGTGACAGCCGTTTCCCTGTTTGTGTGGTACGCTCCGGCATAGGGGCCGGTATAGAGCTCAATCCTGTCCGTCCCGATTTGCGACGCCATCCGCACCATTTCGGGATCGGCATTGATGAAAATAGAGGTGCGTACCCCCATTGACTGAAATTCACCGACAACATCCGTCAGAAAATCCCTGTGCGCAACAATATCCCACCCGGCATCAGAAGTGATGGCATCGTGAGCGTCAGGCACAAGCGTCACTTGTGCAGGCCTGATCCTCCCGATAAGAGTGATAAATTCCGGGGTAGGATTCCCCTCAATATTAAATTCCGTATATACCTTTGCCTGTAAATCAAAGACGTCGGCATAACGGATGTGACGCTGATCGGGACGGGGATGCACCGTAATGCCTTCGGCACCGAAAAGCTGACAGTCTGTAACTACCTGCACCAGATCGGGAATATTTCCCCCGCGTGCATTCCTCAAAGTAGCTACTTTATTTACATTTACACTGAGTTTGGTCATAAATCTTATAAACAATCATTCAATGGATCCTGCTTTCACCATGTACCCGCGTGAGAGTGATCATACCTGACATACTCGTTCCATTAAAAAACCCGATTCCCGAACGAATCCGGATAAAAAAATAAAAACCCGCCGGAATTTTCAAATAGGCGAAATTTTGCCATCTTTGCATATCAGATACAAAAGTAATACGAAATAACCGTTTTGCGCAATGTCGAACAAGGAATTTATCAGGGAACAGGTAGAAAAATTCAACTTATCGTTTACCCCTGAGCAATTTACAGAACTTTCCCGGGCGGAAAATTCCCTTGTCATACTGGAAGTCCCATCGAAAGACTATACGCTTACGGAGATAGCCCGGATCGTGGAAAGCAACAATGCGCACATCACAATACTCAATGTCCAGCCCATTTCCGGCGGAGAGTTTTTCCTGGTCTCTCTAAAGCTCGATACGAGTGACGTGACCGCTCTGCTGAGAAGTTTTGAGCTGTTCAATTATAATGTGATTTACTATTTTATGAAGGAGGGCGAAGTGACCGACACGCAAAAAGAGCGGCTGGAAGAGTTAATATATTATCTGGAAATGTGATTTAAAGCAATAAATGAGATTTGATGATCAGGGATTCTATCGGACGGACTTAAAATATAAAAAATGAGATTAGCATTATTCGGGAGCATATTTCCCGACAGGGCAGCCAAGGCCGAAGAGCAGATATGCGAAGTATGTGAAGCCATCAGGCGGAAGGGTGGGGAGGTATACCTGCCCTCGAACTTATTCCGTACCCTGTCGGCCTCTGCCCGCCGGCGTATCACCCCCCTCTGCACAGCCGGAGAGAAGTTGCCTCCGGTGGACATGGCCGTGAGCGTGGGCGGCGATGGCACTTTCCTCAGAACAGCCGCAACGGTGAGCGACTCCGGTATTCCCGTCCTGGGAATCAATACGGGAAGGTTGGGTTTTCTGGCCGCTATCAACTATACCGATATGAATGAGACGTTGCAGGAAGTGATGGCCGGCGCGTACAAAGTGGAAGATCGCACATTGCTGAAACTGTTAACCGGAGAGACCTCCTCTCCGAAACATTTCAATGTACACGCCCTCAACGAAGTGGCCATTCTGAAACAGGATACGGCATCCATGCTCTCGATCCATGCCTGCGTCAACGACGATTATCTGACCTCTTACCAGGCTGACGGACTGGTAATATCAACCCCCACCGGATCTACCGCCTATTCGTTAAGTATCGGTGGCGCCATTTTATCCCCCACCACACCCAGCATCATCCTCTCGGCCATAGCACCCCATAACCTTACATCAAGGTCGCTGGTGGTGGATGACAGCAGTATTATCTCATTGAAAGTGGAAAGCCGCAGCCATACGTTTCTTGTTTCGGTGGATGGCGAATCACGCGTATTGGACGAATCGGTCGGTATCCGGATAAGGAAGGATGATTACACCCTCCGCGTAGTGAAACGGATCGGACATACCTTTTATGAAACCCTTCGCGACAAACTGATGTGGGGTGAGGATGTAAGGAAATAGAATAAAAAACTTACTCTTCTTCCTCTTCCTCAAATGTCTCTTCGATAAATTCCTCTGCAGGCTTTTCTTCCCGATAAGGCAGGTACTTGTCGAGCGCCAGGATGATCAGGTAGAAGAAGGACATGAAAATAAAAATCCCCGCTAATCCCACGACGGCAATGAATAAAGCTGTTTGTATTGTCGATGTCATTTCTGTTATTTTTTAAGAGAGTAAAGGAGTCAGCGTCAATATAATGCCTCCCGCAACCACCGAGCCTATCTGTCCGCCTACGTTGGCGCTGATGGCCGGCATCAGCAGATAGTTGTAGGGGTCCTCCTTCTGTCCCATCTGGTGGATTACACGGGCTGACATAGGGAATGCCGAAATGCCGCATGCGCCTATCATGGGATTGATTTTGTTACCCTCTTTGCGGAACAGGTTCAGGAATTTCGCGAAGATCACCCCTCCGAAAGTGTCGAAGATAAAGGCAAAGAGTCCCAAAGCAATGATAATAAGCGTATCCGTACGGATAAACCGGTCGGCTGTCATTGTGCTGGCAATGGTAATACCAAGCAGTATGGTGACCAAACTCGACAGTTCGTTCTGCGCCGACAGCGACAGCTTGTTCAATACGCCGCACTCACGGATCAGGTTACCGAACATCAAGAAGCCGATCAGCGACAGAGAAGACGGGGCGATAATTCCCGCTGCTATGGTGATCACAACAGGGAAGGCAATAAGCGCTTTTTTTGAGATCCTTTTGTTATTATGGTTTGCCGACGACATTCTGATAAGCCGCTCTCTGCGGGAAGTCAGCAACCGGATGACCGGAGGCTGGATAATGGGTACGAGCGCCATATAGGAGTAGGCTGCCACGGAGATAGGCCCAAGCAGACTGGGTGCAAAGCGGGAAGCCACCACAATAGAGGTAGGCCCGTCAGCAGCGCCGATAATGCCGATAGACGCCGCTTCGCGAATATCATAGCCTAACAGGGAAGCGAACATCATCGTGAGGAAAATGCCGAACTGTGCCGCGGCGCCGAACAGCAGTAACGAGGGATTCCGGAACAAGGGTGAAAAATCGATCATTGCCCCGATAGCGATAAATATCAGCAAAGGGAAGATTTCGGTAGCGATACCGGCATCGAAAAAGACATTGAGAACGCCTTCCACGGCCTGTCCTGTAGCCGGATCAATCTGCGTGAGCGCCGACGAGAGGGGGATATTCACTAAAATAGCGCCAAATCCCATCGGCAATAAAAGTGTCGGTTCATAGTTTTTTGCAATGGCCAGATAGATCAGAATAAGCCCTACGCCTATCATCACTAAATGCTGCCAGGTCATGCCGGCTATTGCCGGTAACAATTGTTCTAAGCCCATAAAATATATCAATCTTTTAATAATTATCAGTCCTTGTGTGTGCTACTCAGGTTCATATAAAGAGGCGAGACTGTTGCTACCGCCTCGCCTCTGCAAGTAAATGAAAAATTAGTTTTTAATACAAGAATCCCAGCAGGATACCGGCAGCTACCGCCGAGCCGATCACACCAGCCACGTTAGGCCCCATGGCATGCATCAACAGGTAGTTGCTTGGTTCATATTCCAATCCCAAAGTCTGTGAGATACGGGCTGAATCGGGTACGGCAGAAACGCCTGCGTTTCCGATCAGCGGATTGATCTTCTTCTCTTTCGGTAAAATGAGATTGAACAGTTTCACAAAGAGGATACCTGCACAGGTGGCAATGACAAACGAAGCCGCCCCGATAGCGAATATTTTCAGAGACTCCCACCGTATGAAAGTGGTGGCTTGTGTAGAAGCGCCAACGGTGAGTCCCAACAAGATGGTGATGGTGTCGATCAGCGGCCCGCG
>JAIRSV010000118.1 GCA_031255275.1 Proteiniphilum sp. | reverse complement strand
CACGTTTGAGAGTCAGGACTCTTTGACGACTAAAGTCGCTTTTGTGTTCCACATAAGTTTGTTTCAGGGAACTGTTATTTACTTCTTCTAAAAATTGTTTTAATGCGCAGATTATCGCTATATTTGCATCAATCATTGAGTTATGTTCTTTTTGTTTCGCGATACAAAGAACCGGATTTATTTCCGTAACTCAATGGTTTTCCCGTTTTTAATCCTTAACTGAATGACATTGGGCAACGCCCCTGCGAAGTGGAATGTGGAAAGTTCTTTATCGTTCGTCGGGGCGGGTGCTCCCGCCCCTTGCCACTCGGGCGCTCCCCGAGCTGGTTTTCTCTTTCTTCATTTCTCAAAAACTCTTTTCTCATTTTTCATTTAATGAAGCTCCCGCCCCTTGCCGCTCGGCGTTCCCCGAGCTAGCTTTCTCCACTTCTCCACTTCTCCACTTCTTAAAAAAACATTTTCAACTCTCAACTTTCAATTTTCCATTAATGAAGTTTTCCACTGTCTGTGCTTCCCTACGGCTCGGGGATGCTTCCCAAAGGTTCGGGGATGCTTCCCAAAGACTCCGGGATGCTTCCCAAAGGCTCGGGGATGCTTCCCAAAGGCTCGGGGATGTTTCCCAAAGGCTCCGGGATGCTTCCCAAAGGTTCGGGGATGCTTCCCAAAGGCTCCGGGAACGCCCGAGCGGCAAGGGGCGGGTGCTCCCGCCCCTTGCCACTCGGGCGCTCCCGGAGCTGGTTTTCCCCGAGCTGGTTTTTTCCGCTTCCCAACATTTTCAACTGTCAACTTTCCATTAATGAGGCTCTTGCCTCTTGCCGCTGGGCGTTTCCCGAGCTGTGTGTCAAGACATAAAAGCCGGTGGGGGCCAGGGGCAAAGTCCCTGAGAAGTGAAAAATGGAAAATGCAATATGATGAATTTCAGGGTGATTACGGCGAAAGGCCGTTCCACAAAGATAAAACTAAGGCTGTGGGGAGTGGATTTTATCCTTAAAAGCATAAATAACGTTAAGATTTGAAACTTTACAGTATTATGTATTGCATAGTACAAGGTTTTGAAATACATTTGTGCCGTTCATTTTCACCGTAACCGTTTTGAATGAATTACAGTCTAAACGGGTACAGTCAGCACAAAGGTTACAAGAAATTTTATTAATATGATTACAATCCGGCAACTCCACAAATCATACCGCACGGATGCCCTTTCGCTTCACGTCCTCAAAGGGATAGATCTGAGGATTGAGGCGGGGGAATATGTTTCCATCATGGGCGCGTCGGGATCGGGCAAGTCTACCCTGCTCAACATCCTGGGAATCCTCGACGCTTACGACGCAGGCAGCTATTTCCTGAACGGGACGCTGATCAGAGATCTCAGCGAGACGCAGGCGGCGCTTTATCGTAACGAGATGATCGGCTTCGTCTTCCAGTCATTCAACCTGATCAGCTTCAAAAACGCGCTGGAGAATGTGGCGCTTCCGCTCTATTATAAAAAGGTGGGACGCAAAAAACGGAATATCATCGCGATGGAACATCTCGACAGGATGGGGCTCAGGGAGTGGGCGCAGCACATGCCGAACGAGCTTTCGGGCGGACAGAAGCAGCGTGTGGCCATTGCCCGCGCCCTGATTTCGAATCCTAAAGTCATCCTGGCCGACGAACCTACGGGGGCACTCGACAGCAAAACGACCGTGGAGGTGATGGAGGTACTCACGGAACTGAATCGCGAGGGGATCACTACCATCATCGTGACGCACGAGCCGTCGGTAGCCGAGGAGACAGGACGGATCATCCACCTGAAGGACGGGATGATTGAGTTTGAAACACGCAGGGTGAACGGCGTACATACGACCGCCTTCCGCCCGGAAACGCTGAGGGTATGACCGATCAGCTTCAGGAAATAATGGCTACGCTGAAGAGGAACAGGATGCGTACCATCCTCACGGGCCTGTCGGTGTCGTGGGGCATCTTCATCCTCATCGTCCTGCTGGGCGCGGGAAACGGTCTGAAAAACGGAGTGATGCAGAACTTCAGTTCGCGCGCCATCAACCGCGTCAGCCTGTGGCCGGGCACCACCTCCGTGCCGTGGAAGGGGCTGAAGTCCGAACGGTATCTCCACTTCACCGAGAGCGAGGTAGAGCTGATCAGGAACGAGGTGGAGGAGAGTCGCCTCATCACGGCATACAGCACCACATCGCAGACGGTTTCGTACGGAAGCGAATACGGTTCGTACCGGGTGACGGGCGTTATGCCTGACTACTTCGACATCGAGAATCTGGAGATCGGCGCGGGCGAGGGACGCTTCATCAACCAGCTCGACATGAGGGAGAAGAACAAGGTGATCGTCCTGGACAGGAGGGTGGCCGCTCTCCTCTTCAAAGAGAAGTCGCCGCTGGGCGAGTATGTGAAGGTAGGCCAGCTCATGTTCAAAGTAATAGGGGTCAACTCGAAGCGGGAGCAGTGGGGCGGGCCTAACGTATACATACCCTTTTCCACGGCACAGGCCATCTTCAACCCCGGCGGAAAGCTCTATCAGATCGCCTTCACCGTGGACGGGCTGATAACCACGGAGGAAAACGATCGCTTCAACGAATCGCTCCGCAAGATCATGGGGCTGCGGCTGAATTTTGATCCTGATGACCGTCAGGCGCTCTGGGTGAGCAACACGCAGGAGAATTATGTGGAGACGATGAAGATATTCGGCGGCATCACCATTCTCGTCACCATCATCGGCATCCTCACGCTCATCGCCGGCATCGTGGGCGTGAGCAACATCATGCTGGTATCGGTCAGAGAACGCACGCGGGAGATCGGGATACGAAAGGCCATCGGCGCCACGCCCGCGTCCATCCTGAAGAGCATCATCCTGGAATCGATCCTCATCACCTCCGTCTTCGGCTACATCGGCCTGATGGCTGGCGTCGGGCTGACGGAGGCCATACACTTCCTCATGGAGCAGGCCGCCTCCGCGCAGGCGTCCGACGAACTGCAAATGTCGGTATTTACCAATCCGACGGTGGATGCGGGTTACGCACTCTTCGCCACCGGCGTGCTGATCGTCGCCGGCGTCATCGCCGGCTACCTGCCCGCCCGCAAGGCGGTGAAGGTGAAACCGATCGAGGCGATGAGACAGGAGTAAGCCGGCCAAAGAAGAGGTGAATGTCAAATACAGATACACAGTGAAGGAACAACAATCAAAAAAAAATAATAATCGTATGAAAACAATCATTTGCAGTATCATCATGCTCTGCGTCCTTGCCGGCGCGGGCGCACAGACCGCCGGAAGCGACCGGAAAATCAAATATGACAGCAAGGGACGGAAGACGGAAGAGAGTGCCTTGAACCCTGACGGAAGCTTCAAATACAAATACACCTGGCAGTACGACAGCGCGGGACGTAAAACGGAAGAGAGTGCCTGGAACTCGGACGGAGAAACTCCCCGCTACAAATACACCTGGCAGTACGACAGTGCGGGACGTAAAACGGAAGAGAGTGCCTTGAACCCCGACGGAAGTTTCAAATACAAATACACCTGGAAATACAACAGCGCGGGACGGAAGACGGAAGAGAGTGCCTGGAATTCGGACGGAAAAACCACCCGCTACAGATACACCTGGCAGTACGACAGCGCGGGACGTAAAACGGAAGAGAGTGCCTTGAACCCCGACGGAAGCTTCAAATACAAATACATCTGGAAATATGACAGCGCGGGACGTAAAACGGAAGAGAGTTCCTGGAACTCGGACGGAAAAACCACCCGCTACAGATACATCTGGCAGTACGACAGCGCGGGGCGAAAAACGGAAGAAAGTTCCTGGAACTCGGACGGAAAAACCACCCGCTACAGATACACCTGGCAGTACGACAGCGCGGGGCGGAAGACGGAGGAGAGTTCCTGGAACTCGGACGGAAAAACCACCCGCTACAGATACCGCTGGGAATATGACAGCCTCGGCCGAAAGACGGAGAGCGCCCGGACTTCGGACAGAAGCCTCAAATATGACAGCCTCAGCCACAAGATGGAGAGATGAAGATGCGGACGGTGCGGACGGTATGTGCTGCACAAGTGACGCGAAGCAAATAACTTATACCCGAAAAGAATGTTTGATTTAGACAAGTGGCAGGAGATATGGATCACCATCACCCACAACAAGTCCCGAAGCGCGCTCACCGCCTTCGGCGTCTTCTGGGGGATGCTGATGCTCGTGCTGATGGTAGGAGCCGGCAAAGCGCTCGAACAGGGAATCTTTTCGCAAATCGAAGGATTCGCCACCAACTCCTGCTTCTTCGAGACGCAGCGGACAACGCTTCCCTACAAAGGCTTCCGTCAGGGCCGGCGGTGGAACATGACCAACAGCGACATCCCCGTAATCAGAGAAAAGGTGCGCGAACTGCAATACCTTTCGCCCATGCTCTTCAACCACAGCGGTGACAGAAATGTGATGCGGGGCGAAAAAAGCGGTTCATACATGGTGAAAGGCTGCTATCCGGAGTATGACCTGATAGAGAAAAACAAAATGCTGTATGGACGCTACATCAACGACATCGACATCGCAGAAAAGCGAAAGGTCTGCGTCATCGGCGAGCGCATCTGCGAAGTGCTCTTCCAAAAAGGGGAAGATCCCTCGGGAAAACAAATCCGCGTAAACGGCATCTACTTTCAGGTAGTCGGCGTAGCCCGCAGCACATCAGGCGTCAACATCGGGGGAAACAATGCCGAAACCGTCGTCATGCCCTTCTCCACCATGCAGCAGGCCTTCAACCAGGGCAACATCATCCACCTGCTCGCCGCCACCGCCAAAAAAGGTGTCCCGGTGAAAAGAATCCAGGAGCGCATCGAAGAGGTATTGAAACAGCAACACCAGATCTCGCCCGACGACAGGGATGCCGTATGGAGCATGAACATCGAAGAACAGTTCAAAATGTTCAACAACCTGGGCACCGGCGTAGCCGCTCTGATATGGATAGTGGGACTGGGGACGCTCTTTGCGGGAGCCGTCGGCGTAAGCAACATCATGCTCGTCACCGTGCGCGAACGTACCAAAGAAATCGGCATCCGGCGGGCGCTGGGCGCTACGCCCCGAAACATCATCGGACAAATCTTCAGCGAAAGCATCGTCCTCACCGTCCTGGCCGGCCTCCTCGGCATCGTGCTGGGTGTGGGACTGCTGCGGGTTGTCGGGATCCTGCTCAGTCAGGGCGACCAGTTCTTCAAAGACCCTCAGATCCCGTTCAGCATGGCCGCCGGCTCCCTCCTCATCCTCATCCTCATCGGCGCCCTGGCCGGATACATACCCGCCAAGCGGGCCATGATGATAAAGCCGGTGGAAGCGATCAGCGAAGAGTAAACCGGAAAGTGAAACGGATAATAAAATAATCAGTAAACAGTAAACAGTAAGCAGAATGAAAAAAGTATTGAAAATAGCAGGCCTGATCCTGTCAGGCTTCCTGGTAATATCCACCTTCGTATACCTCTGGCAGAAATCACGCCCGAAGGCTGTGACTTACCGGATCGAAACAGCCGCCAGAGACAATATCGAAAAGAGAACCGTAGCCACCGGCAAAGTGGAACCGCGTAACGAAATCCTCATCAAACCGCAAATGTCGGGCATCATCTCCGAAGTATACAAGGAGGCAGGCGAAACCGTCCGCGCAGGCGACATTATCGCCCGGATACAGGTCGTCCCCGACATGGTCAGCGAAAGCAGCGCCGAATCGCGCGTCGAAAGAGCGCGACTGGCTGCCGACCAGAGTCGCATCAACTACGAACGCGACAAAAAACTCTTCGAAAGCGAAGTCATCTCGCGGGAAGAATTCGAGAAAGCGGAACTCCAGTACAATAACGACCGCGAAGAACTGCGCGCCGCCGGCGACAACCTGAGCCTCATACGTACCGGTATCACCAAAAGCTCGGCACAGACCAGCAATACACTGGTACGCTCCACCGTGAGCGGCACCATCCTCGACGTACCCGTCAAGGCGGGCAACTCGGTAATCCAGTCCAACAACTTCAACGACGGCACCACCGTCGCATCAATCGCCGACCTGGGCGACATGCTCTTCGTCGGCAAGATCGACGAAACGGAAGTAGGCAAACTCTCGACGGGAATGTCAATGGAAATCACCATCGGCGCCATTCAAGACCTGAAGATTCCCGCCTCGCTCGAATACGTCTCCCCCAAGGGAACCGAGGAGAGCGGCGCCATCCTCTTCGAGATGAAAGCAGCCCTTCAGCTTCCGCCCGCCCTGTTCATCCGGGCCGGCTACAGCGCCAACGCCGACATCATCCTCGACCGGCGCGACAGCGTGGTAACCATCCCCGAAAGTTCGGTGGAATTCCGAGGCGACTCAGCCTTCGTCCACCTGCTGAAGACCGAAAAACCGCAGGAGTTTGAACGGAAATACGTAAAAACCGGCCTCTCGGACGGTATCCGTATCGAAGTAAGCGAAGGCCTGTCGGAAAACGACCGGATACGGGGTGCCGAATCCGTCGAGGAAAAGAAACGATAGACTCATTGAACACTATGCATATCAGAACTCTTATCATCATCCTGCTCACCGTCGGTTCGCCGCACCCCGCCGCCGCCCAGCAAAAGTACACGCTGCAGGAATGTATCGGCATCGCGCTGGAAAACAATCGCAACATCAGACAGCAGGAAATCGGCCGTCAACAGCGGGAAATCGCCTACAATCAGGCACGCGCCGACCTGTTGCCCGGTCTGAGCGCGTCAGCGGGACAGAACTTCATCTTCGGCCGTTCCATCGGCCTCAACAATACGTACGAGAATACCAACTCGTCACAGACCAGTTTCGGCATCGGAGGTGACATCACCCTCTTCGACGGTCTGCGGATGAAGCACAACATCGACGCACGCAGAGCCGACATGCAGGCCTCGGAAGCCGACCTGGAAAAAATGCGTGACGACGTCATCATGAGCGTCTCCACCGCCTTCCTCCAGGCGCTGCTCAACCGCGAACTGCTGCAAATCGCGCAAAGTCAGATCGAAACCACGCAGGCCGGCCTCCAACAGCGCAGCGAACTGGTGAAGAGCGGCAAAATGGCGCAGGGAGAACTCTGCGAACCGGAAGCACAATTAGCCCGGGAGGAACTGAACCGCGTACAGGCCGAAAACAGCCTCAAACTCTCACTGCTCGACCTGGCGCAAATCATGGAACTGGAGGAGTTTGACCGCTTCGACATCGTCGCCCCTCCCGCCGAAACGCTGATCGACGAGGCGCCCCTGCTCCGCCCGGAAGCTGTCTACGAAAGCGCTCTGCAGCACCGTCCCGAAGTCCGGGGCATGCACCACCGGCTGGAAAGCAGCGAAAAGGAACTGCTGATAGCCCGGTCGCAATACTATCCCACCCTCACGTTCGGCGTCAACATGAGCACCGGATACTACAGGATGGGCGGCCGCGACAACACCTCCTTCGGCTCACAGCTGCGCAACAACATGAGCAATTCGCTCGGCTTCAACCTCCGTATCCCCATTTTCAGCAAATTTCAGATCAGGAACGGCATCCGCCGCGCCGAACTCTCCATAACCGGCACGCAGCTCGAACTGGACAGGACAAAGGCTGAACTGCGCAAGCGAATAGAACAGGCTTTCCACAACGCCACCGGCGCCAAAAGTCGCTGGGATGCCGCCCGGAAGTCGATCGAAGCCAGTCGCGAAGCTTATCGCTTCGCGGAAGAGAAGTACGGAAACGGTCGCGCCAGCTCCTACGAACTTTTCCTCGCCAAGAACAGCCTCGCGCAGGTACTCGGCGAAGAGGCGCAGGCCAAATACGAATATGCATTCCGGCTGAAAATACTTGCACTGTTAAGAGATTAAATTCCAAATAATAAATAATATGAAGACATTAACTGCACTTACACTTATCCTGACGCTGCTCATCTCGTGCGGCTCTACAAACGGCCAGTCGCGTCAGGCGACAGACCGGTTTGAGGTGACTGAATTTACAGTCATCCAATCATCCGTCGTCGGCAACATACACATCCGGCAATCCCCCACGGTCAGCGTGACGGCCGAAGGGAGCGAAAAACTGCTCAACATCCTCGAAGTGCGGATGGACGGCGACAAACTGATCCTCACAATGGATCAGCATGACCGGAATAAAATCAGGGGAAAGTTCGAGAAACTGACCATTTCCGTCACCACTCCCACCCTCACCCGCCTCGACACGGAAGGTGTGGAGAATATCGAAATCGAAGGCGCCTTCACCACGCCCGAACTGACCGTTGAGTCGGAAGGCGTGGGCAATTTCAGGGCTGACCGGCTTGACGCCGATTTCATCCGTATCTCGTCTCAGGGCGTAGGCAACATCACCCTGGGCGGCAGGAGCGACAGGCTGGAGATAAAATCAGAAGGTGTGGGGAATGTAAATACGTCGGAACTCGAGGCGCGAAGCGTCACAATCAGGTCACAGGGAGTCGGCAACGTACGCTGTCATGCGTCGGAATACCTCAACGTCCGTTCCGAAGGAATCGGTAATGTTACCTATTACGGTAATCCGACGGATAAAAATCTTTCCAAAGAGGGGATGGGCAGAATAAAGGCGGGAGATTGACGCTTCCTGCTCATTATATATAGTACTTCACAATTAATTTACAGAAATTTGGGAAACGGGGGCTTGAGAAAGTCTCCGTTTTTTTTCGGGATGATCACCCGTCAGGCAGTCCGCAGCCGGCTTTTACGGTTATTTGTCCAGCAGTTGCATGTCGCGCATCCAGGAAAGGACGCGATGTGGCCACTCGTTCACGGTGTGACCGGTGTTCCGCAGTCCGTAACCGTGTCCGCCGTAGGGATACAGGTGCATGGTGGCGGGGACGCCTGCTTCCTTCAGCGCGTAATAATAGAACAGGCTGCTGTTGAGGCAGTCTCTGTCATCCTGCGTCTGAATGAGGATGGTGGGGGGAGTAGTGGCGTCGACCTTCAGTTCGGGGGCGATGGAAAAGTTCTCTCCCGAGAGGTAGCCGGGATATATAAGGATACAGAAGTCGGGACGAAGGTTTTTCCCGTCAAAGGTGTCGACTTCCGGATAGGTGCGCTCGCCCGAGGCGGTGCAGGCCATTGCCGAGAGGTGCGCTCCGGCGGAAAAGCCCATCACGCCGATCCTGTCGGGATCGATATTCCACTTGCCGGCATGAGAGCGTGTGTATGCAATGGTGCGCTGCAGATCCTGCAGCGGGGCGGTGTGTTTCTCCAGTCCCCGGCGACGCGGCACGCGGTATTTCAGCAGTACGCAGTTGATGCCGTAGCTGTTGAAGCGTTTGCAGACCTCCGATCCCTCAAGATTGTATGCCAGCAGGTTGTAACCGCCTCCGGGGCTTATGATTATGGTGGCGCCGGTGTTGATGTTCGACGGCGCGGGATAGAAGGTGAGCGTGGGTTCGCTCACGTTGCTGATGCGGAGTACGGGACATCCGGCCACGTTATTGCCGTTCAGGTCGTCCGTCTGCTTCAGTTTCCGGGTCTCGCCGGGGGCGCCGTCGGGAAACAGTCGGACGGGGGGGTGCTGCGCCGTCAGCGTCAGCGTCATTGCGGATAGCAGGAAGAGTGTAGACAGGGTTCGTTTCATCGCTTTTTTATATGATTTCATTTCGGCGCAAAGATAACGATTTTTCGAGTCGGACGGGTTTTTCTCCGAATATTTGTCTGTGATCGCTGCCGGCAACCTGCTTTGCCTGTGGCCGGAGGTGCGGGGGCGGGGAATATTGTTTCCGTTCGGCAGAGGGTGGGGGGGCGGTTCGGCGGGAGGGGCGGCGGACGATTGCGGCGGAATGGTGCGGGTGATATGTCCGGTTGATGTATCTTTGCGGTCTGAATTATAATTGAATGGTATGGATCGTAAACAGTCTCTTTTGGGAATGACGCTTGCCGAAATGACGGAGGGCGTGACGGAACTGGGTTTGCCCGGATTCACGGGACGGCAGCTTGCCGACTGGATTTATGTGAAGCGGGTGAGGAGTTTCGGTGAGATGACGAATATTTCGCGGAGGAACCGGGAAATGCTTTCGGAGAAATTTGACACGGGGCGGTCGGATCCGCTGGTTGTGCGGACTTCGGCGGACGGAACCTGCAAGATGCTGTTTGCAACTTGCGGCGGGAAGTTCGTCGAGACGGTGACTATTCCGGATGGAGATCGCCTCACGGTGTGCGTCTCTTCGCAGGTAGGGTGCCGGATGCGGTGTGATTTCTGCATGACGGGGAGACAGGGATTTCAGGGCAATCTTTCGGCGACGGAGATTTTGAATCAGGTCTATTCGGTGCCCGGCGCGGAAAAGATCACCAGTCTGGTCTTCATGGGAATGGGTGAACCGCTGGATAACTATGCGTGTGTGAAAAGGGCGTCGGAGCTGCTTCAGGCCGGGTATGGCGCGGCGTGGAGTCCGCGAAGGATTACGCTCTCTACCGTCGGTTTGATGTCGAACCTGAGACGGTTTCTCGACGAAAGTGCCTGTCACCTGGCCGTCAGCCTGCACAACCCGGTGGCGAGGGAACGGCTGGCGGTCATGCCGGTGGAGAAACCGGCGCCGGCCGCCGCCGTGGTCGATTTGCTGCGCGCGTATGACTGGTCGGGACGACGGAGGCTGTCGTTTGAATATATCATGTTTGAGGGCGTGAACGATTCGCCGTTTCACGCCCGCGCCCTTGCCGGTCTGCTTGCCGGTCTGGAGTGTCGCGTGAATCTGATTCGCTTCCACGCGATTCCGGCGTGCAGCCTGAGGGCTTCGTCCGACGAAAATATGGTCAGGTTTCGTGACTTCCTTTCGGCAAAAGGGTTCATCTGCACCATCCGCGCTTCGAGGGGAGAGGATATTTCCGCTGCCTGCGGCATGTTGTCTACGGCGGGGCCGGCGGCGCCGCCGGCGGATTGAGGAACAGGGGTCTGTGCCGGCGGCGGGGGGCTGCCGGTTTGCCGTGATTTATTTTCATGCTGCCGGTTTTATTTCACACAAATAATTGTATATTTGTCCGCCGAACAGCGGGCTGTGGCCGGGGGGAGGTTGCCTTTCCCCGCGACATCGAACGATTTTCCGACTGAACGGAACGGAGTATAAATTTTTTAAACTGTATTGATATGAAACGAACGATCTCATTATTTTCTCTGCTGAGGCAGTGTGTCATTTCGGCCGCGGTGCTTGCGATTTCGGCGCTGGTGGCGTCGTGCGACGGGGGGAAGAATTTTTTCACTGCCTCGGGCAGCACAAACGAGGTGATTGTGCTGATGGAGGAAGCGGCCTGGGAGGGTGTCGCGGGGAGGGCGCTGTTTGACGTCCTCAACTCTAACGTGAAGGCGTTGCCGCAGCCTGAACCCAACTTCAGGATTCTGCAGCTTGCGCCGGAGAACTTCACAAAGACCTTCAAGATGGCGCGGAATGTGATTATTCCCGACATTTCCAATATTTACAGTTATCCGAAGCTGGCGGCTGATATTGACAAGTATGCCACGGGGCAGGTGGTGATGAATATCCATGCGCCCGACACGGCCGCCTTTGTGCGTTTCGTGGGCGATAACCGCGAGAGTATTGTGAGCTATCTGGTGACGAAGGAGCTTGAGCGGAATGCCACATTCCTCAAAAACCAGTCGAAGGAGCCGCAGGCGCGCGTGAAGCAGCTCTTCGGCATCAACATCCACTTTCCGCGGGGACTGCCCGTCGTCACCGAGCACGAGAATTTTTACTGGGCGACCAACAATGCTGCCCGGGGACGGCAGGACATCGTCATATACCAGTTTCCCTACACTTCGGCGACAGTCTTTGAGCGGGATTCCCTCCTCGAGATCCGCAACCGCGTGCTGGGAGCGTATATCCGGGGGGCGTTCGACTCGAAAATGACAACGGCCGTCCGCGCGCTGACGCCCGATTACCGGAGGATGGAGGTCGACGGACTTTTCCGCGCCGAGGTGCGCGGCCTGTGGGAAATGACGACTGATATGATGGGCGGACCGTTCGTCATGCAGGCGTTCGTCAACGAGAGCACGGGCATGGTGGTCGTCGCGGAAGTTTTTGTGTATGCTCCCGAGATGAACAAGCGAAACATCCTGCGTAACCTGGAGTCAGTACTGTATACGGTCAGCATCGCCGACGGGGGGAAGGAGAACCGCTAAAAATATGTTTTTCCGGCGCTTCGGCCCCCGGCCGGCGCCTTTAACAAATATCCGCACATGTCAAAACGAATCAAGGTAGGCGTCACGCACGGGGATGTGAACGGCGTGGGATACGAAATACTGCTGAAAACCTTTTCCAAAAAGAGAATGCTCGAGCTGCTGCACCCGATTGTATACGGGTCAATCAAGTCAGCCTCCTATTACCGCAAGGTGCTGAAGAACAATCCGGTGGACTGGCACGTCATCGCGCACGCCGAAAACTCCGTCGACGGCAAGGTCAACCTGCTCAACTGCGTGAAGGGTGACGTCAAGGTAGAGATCGGAATACCGAGCCTCGGAGCGGGAGAAATGGCATATACGGCGCTCGACGCGGCGTGTCGCGACCTTTCTTACGGCAAGATCGACCTGCTGGTCACCCTTCCCGTCAACAAGCATACGATTCAGCACAGCCGCTTCCGGTTCCCCGGACACACCGAGTTTCTCGAAAAGCGCTTTGCCGTCGGCGGCCAAAAGGCGCTGATGATTATGATCTCCGAGGTGCTGCGCGTGGCGCTGGTGACCACACACACCCCCCTGTCGGAAGTCCCGTCGCAGCTCTCGCGGGCGCTGATCGTGGAGAAGCTGAAGTGTCTTGACCATTCGCTGAAGCGCGACTTCAGGGTAGAAAATCCGCGCATTGCCGTCCTGGGACTGAATCCCCACGCGGGCGAAAACGGCCTCCTGGGGAGAGAAGAGTCAGAAATCATCGTCCCCGCCATAGAGGAAGCGCAGGAGCTTGATATTCTCTGTGTGGGAGCGTTTCCGGCAGACGGTTTCTTCGGATCAGGCCGCTTCAAAGAGTTTGACGCGGTGCTGGCAATGTATCACGACCAGGGACTGATCCCGTTCAAAACCCTCTCGATGGGTTCGGGCGTGAACTACACGGCGGGACTGCCCATCGTCCGCACCTCGCCCGACCACGGTACGGCGTATGACATTGCGGGAAAGAACCGGGCATCCGACCGGTCGTTCCGTCAGGCGATCTTCACGGGAATGGAGATCTTCCGCAACAGACGGGCCTATGACGAGGCGCACAGGGATCCGCTCAAGAAGCTCTTCTTCGACCGCGGGACGGATGACGAGGTGCTTGACCTGATGTCGGACGAAGATATTCTTTGAATAACCGGGCGGGATATTATCCGGATCTGATTATGTTCTCCAAGGCTTTCGTTACAGATCGACAGGATTTTTCCCGCCCCTCCGTATAACACTTTT
>JAIRSV010000088.1 GCA_031255275.1 Proteiniphilum sp. | reverse complement strand
CAAGACTCGAAAGCAAGTATAAAAACATTAATCGAAGAACTGCTACACTGCCATGAGTTTTCTTTTTTCCTTCAAATATACACTTAAATCCGTCATTACCACTTGTTTTATTGCTTATAATTAAATACTCGAAATGACGGCGGCGTGTTGATGTGATAATGTAATAATGTGACAATGAACTATGCGCTGTCGCGCTCCGAAATCGCTCGTCGGGGCGGGTGCTCCCGCCCCTTGCCGCTCGGGCGCTCCCCGAGCTGGTTGTTTTTAGCGCATTGGTTATGTAAATCATGTAAATCACGTAAATCAGAAGAATCACAGTTCAGACAACTTTGCCACTCAGGCGCTCCCCTAACCGGTTTTCTCCACTTCTTCGAGGGATAAAGGGGGTATAAGGGTAATTTAACAATCTGTCTCGCAGGGATTCAATGCAAATCATCTAATTTTAACCGCTAAAGGCGCCGTACGCCGAAACACCTGAAACAGAACAATCGCATGAAATTATTGATAGTGGAAGATGAACCGTCATTACAGGAGCTGATCAGGCAGACGCTGGAGAGGGAACGGTTTGTGGTGGAGTGTGTCTCTTCCTGCCGGTCGGCCGTCCGGAAGGTTGAGGATTATGAATATGACTGTGTCCTCCTGGATATTATGCTTCCGGACGGTAACGGTCTGTCGGTGCTGGAGGCGGTCAGGAGAATGAGGAAGCCGAGCGGCGTAATTATCATTTCGGCCAAGGATGCGCCGGATGATAAAGTGGCCGGCCTGCAGCTGGGGGCGGACGATTATCTGGCTAAACCTTTTCACCTGGCTGAACTGGTTGCGCGGATCAGAAGCGTTATCCGCCGAAAGCAGCAGGACGGAAATGTGGCTGTGGAAACGGGTAACGTGAAAATTTATCCTGATGACTTCAGGGTCACCGTCAACAACCGTGACGTGGAGCTTAACCGCAAGGAGTATGACATCCTGTTTTACTTCGCAAACCGCGCAAACCGCCTGATCAGCAAGTATGCGCTGGCGGAGGCGGTGTGGGGCGATCACATCGACAGGGCGGACAATTTTGATTTTATCTACGCGCAAATCAAAAATCTGAGGAGGAGGCTGAATGATGCCGGGGCTGACATCGAGATCAGGGCGGTGTATGGCGTGGGATATAAACTGATTGCCGAATGAGGCTGATTTATCATATTATGATCCGGCTGAGTGTTGTGCTCAGCGTCGCCCTTGCTGTCTGGGCGGTCTTTTTCTATGTGAGGATTATCGACGAAATTAACGATGAGACGGATGATTCGCTGGAGGATTTCGCCGAACAGATTATCATGCGCTCGCTCGGGGGGGAGGAGCTGCCTTCGGAAAGCAACAACTCCAACAATCAGTATTTCCTGAGGGAGATAACGGCGGCCGAAGCGCTTGGCAAGCCTCAGATCCGCTATGCGGACTCTATGGTGTATATCCCGCCGAAGGGGGAGACCGAACCGGCAAGGATTCTCACGACGGTTTACAGGGACGGCGGCGGGAAACATTTTGAACTGCTCGTCGCGATTCCTTCCATCGAGAAAAAGGATCTCAAGGAGGCGATCCTCTACCGGATGATTTTCCTCTATTTCGCCCTCCTGCTCTGCATCCTCCTCATCAACGCGTGGGTATATCACATAAGCGTCCGTCCCCTGCACAGGCTGCTTGCCTGGCTCAACCGATACAGGATGGGAGGGGTGAACGTTCCGCTGAAAAACGATACGCATATCTCCGAGTTCAAAAGGCTGAACGAGGCGGCGGTCAGGAGCATGAATCGCAGCGAGGAGGTTTTTGAGGAACAGAAGCAGTTCACCGGAAACGCTTCGCACGAAATTCAGACTCCGCTGGCCGTGTGCCGCAACCGCATCGAGCATCTGATGGAGGACGAATCGCTCACGGAGGCGCAGTTGAACGAACTGTCGAAAACGCTGCATACGCTCGAATATATCACCCGGCTGAACAGGTCGCTGCTGCTGCTCTCCAAAATAGAAAACAGTCAGTTTCCGGACAGGCGCGCAATCGAGCTTAACGCTGTCATTAAAAAGTGTGTGCGCAACTGCGAGGAGATGTATGCCCGCATGAACGTCAGGGTCGACATCAGGGAATCCGGCACATTCGAGGCGGTGATGAACGAAACGCTGGCGGACATACTGACGGGGAATATCATCAAAAACGCTTTCGTCCACAACGTGTGCGGCGGAAAAACCGAGATCTTCATCTCACCCGCGCGACTCGTATTCAGAAATACCGGGCAGGAGGCTCCTCTCGACGCTCGACACATATTCAAGAGATTCGGCAAGGGTAACAGCCGGTCTGAATCCTCGTCAGGTCTCGGGCTGGCGCTCGTCAAGTCGATATGCGATCTGGAGAAGCTGCATGTCGGTTATGCCTTTGAGGAGAAGCTGCACTGTTTTGAAATTTCCCGGTGAAAAAAAAGTCTGCCATTTCATATTCTTTTCAGAATCCCGCCGTAGATTTGCTGCGTATAAACCCCAAAAATATGATGTATATGAAAAGATTATTATTCCTGTTGCTGTGTGTGGCCGCCGTCCACACAGCGTCGAAGGCCGGCGATGACCGGCCTGTCAGCTTTGAACAGTTGCCGGCAGAGTCCCGGCAAATGATCGAAAAACATTTTCCCAATCAGTCCGCGGCGCTGGTGAAGATGGAGTGCGACCTGATGGAGGTAAGTTACGAAGTTATTTTCACCAGCGGCAGCAAGGTGGAATTTGACAGAAAAGGTTTCTGGAAAGAGATCAACTGCAAATACACGGAAGTCCCTGCGGGAATAGTCCCGGAACAGATAACGGATTATGTGCGGAAGAATTATCCCGCGCTGAAGATAACCGGGATCGAGAAAAAGAGCCGTCGCCGGCACGAGGTGAAACTTCAGAATGGCCTGGAACTGGAGTTTGACGCGCATTTCAACCTGATCGACATCGACGATTAAAAAAGAGGTATGAGGGATATGAAACAGCGTCCATTCAATTTCGTAGTACTGTCAGCGCTGACAGTAATCGCCCTGTTGCTCTCAGGCTGCGACGACGACTATCTGCCGGCCGCCCTGACCACGGAAGTCAGCACATTCGTCATGAAGAAATATCCGGGCGCCCTGATCCTGGAAGTCGAACGGGAAGAGGGTCGGCGGATAGAAGTGAGTATCATTCACGGGAACACGGACAAAGAGGTTCTTTTCGATCTGAAGGGCCGCTGGCTGCAGACTTCGTGGGATGTCTCCATTTCAGATTTGCCGCAGGCGGTGAGGGAGGCGTTGACCGGTTCCGCCTTTGCGGGGTACCGTATCGACGATGCCGATTTTGTAGAGACTGCGTATGACAGTTACTATCTGCTGGAACTCGAAAGAGGCCGTCACGAAATGTGGGTGAGAATCGACGGCGACGGACGGGTACTGAACTGATTTCCGGAATCGGAGGATCTCAATCTCAAGAGCGAAAAAACACCCCTTCAAAAACTTCTCTGTATTTCGGAAGTCACACCGGCACATTTTAACCGTGCCGGTTTTTCGGGAAATGACCTTTCGGAGTACGCACCTTTCCCAAATCGCATGATTGGCAGCCGCTGCAGCGGGATGAATTTTTCCCGGTGAAAAAGAATCCGTAAAGCTTCCGCAGCAGGACGGCTCCCGTGACTGTCCCGATGACGATGACCGTAATGAGCTGTATATTCATATAATAAAAACGGAATCGTTGCGCGAAAAGTTCTTGTCCGCCGTCTGACGGCCTTGACCTTATGACGGAAGGCCGGCTATCTGACGGATCAGAAAAACGATCAGCCATGCAAGTCCGGTGGAATAGAGTACGCTGAACAGCGCCCACTTCCGCGAATGAGATTCTTCTCTGATGGCGACGATGGTGGCTATGCACGGGAAATATATCAGGACGAAGAGCAGGAATCCGATGATGACCTGCGGCGTAAAGACGGGTGAACCGTCAGCGTGTACTTCGGTCTTCAGCCGCTCCTGCAGCGACTGCTGGTCTTCGCCGTCGCCCGTGTAGAGAACGCCCATCGTGCTGATCACGATCTCCTTGGCGGCCATCCCGGACAGGAGTCCGATGGATATTTTCCAGTCGAAGCCGAGCGGACGCATGACGGGTTCGATGGTCTGCCCGATCCGTCCGATGCAGGAATTTTCCTGATGTTCCGTACTGCGCTGCCGCTCCAGGGCCGAGAGCTGACGATCTCTCTCGCCAACGGTTATTTCGTTCTGCGCGCACAGGGTTTCTATCCGGGCGGCCTGACGGTCGAACTGCGCTTCGCGCTCCCCGTCGCGGGGGAAGTAGCCCAGAAACCAGATGAGGATGGAGGCGATGAGGATGGGACCGCCCATCTTGCCGAGATACTGTCGCGAACGGTCCCACATGTGGATAAGTACCGATTTCGGCGCAGGCATACGGTAGGGCGGGAGTTCCATGACGAATGGCGTATCCTCCTTTTTAAAGACTTTCTTCCGCAGCAGCAGCGCCGTGAGGATGGCCACCAGGATGCCTGTGGCGTAGAGTCCGAGCAGGATGAAGCTGCCTTTTGCGGGGAAAAAGGCGCTTACGAAGAGGATGTATACCGGCAGGCGCGCGCTGCAGGACATGAAGGGGACGATGAGCATCGTGATCATGCGGCTGTTGCGGCTCTCGATCGTGCGGGTGGACATGATGGCGGGAACGTTGCAGCCGAATCCCATGATGAGGGGGATAAATGATTTTCCGTGTACGCCGATTTTGTGCATCACCTTGTCCATGATGAAAGCGACGCGTGCCATGTAACCCGAATCTTCCATGAAGGAGATGAAGAGGTAGAGGATGACGATGTTGGGCAGAAAAACGATTACGCCGCCCACGCCGCCGATGATTCCGTCCACGATGAGGTCTTTCAGAGGGCCGTCCGTCATGGCGCCTCTCACGAAATTCCCCGCAAGTCTCACCGCCCATTCGATCCACTCCATCGGATAGCTCCCCAGGCGGAATGTGGTTTCGAACATCAGCCACAGGAAAAGAAAGAATATCGGGAATCCGGCATATCTGTTCGTTACGACGGAGTCGATTCGCTTTGTTCTGTCCGTGAAGTTTGTCTTCCTGCCGAGGGTCTTTTTCAGCCCTCCGGCGATGAATCCGTAGCGCGCGTTGGTGAAAGCGGCTTCGGGGTCTTCGCGAAGCAGCTTCTCGATGTATGCGCGTTCTCTGTCTCTCCTGGCGAAAATCTCTTTGGCGCGGGGCAGTCTCCCTATTTCGCTTTCGATGGCGCTGTCGCCTTCGAGCAGTTTTATGCAGATGTACCGGAGGGAGACTTTCAGTCCGGAGAGGTCTTTCCCGGCGAGCGTTCTCTCCATGACGGCGATAGACTTTTCGGCGACTCGGCCGTAGGGGATCTTTACCTGTCCCGACCTCCCGGCGATCTCTCCGCGGTGGAGGGCTATCACCGTGTCGAGGAGCTTCGGGATCCCTTCGCCCCGCTTCCCGACGGTGGGTATGACGGGGATGCCGAGCATCGATCCCAGCGCTTCGTGGTCGAAGGTGCGTCCGCTCTCCTGCAGCTCGTCATACATGTTGAGGGCAATCACCGTCGGGACGCCCAGGTCAATCAGTTCGGCAGTGAGGTAGAGGTTCCGTTCCGGCGCCGAGGCGGAGACTACGTTGACGATTACATCGGGTTTCTCTTCCAGTATGTGTTTCCTGACGAACAGTTCTTCGGGAGTGTAGGCTGACAGCGAATAGGTGCCGGGAAGGTCTATCAGCCTGATGCGGTATCCGCGGTGTTTCATATACCCCTCTTTGGCGTTGACGGTGACGCCGCTGTAGTTCCCTACCCGCTCGCGGGCTCCGGAGGCGAGGTTGAAGAGGGATGTCTTTCCCGCATTGGGATTCCCGACCAGGGCGACTGTGATGGTGGGAGAGGGGGATGTGCGGACGCTTCCGTCGGGACGGGAGGGAGGGATGTGGCGTGTCGCGACGGAGGGTTCCGTTTCGTCGGCGGCGGCGGGGAAGGCGGGGATGGCGTGGAAGGTGGAGACGGTGGAGACGGTGGAGAAGGTGGAGAAGGCGACGTCAGGTTCGGGTTCTGCTTTGTAGAAGGTACCTTCTCTGAGCATGGATATTTCGATCATCACAGCCTCGCTTCGGCGCAGCGATACTTCGTATTCCATGATTCCGTATTTGATGGGGTCGTGCAGCGGGGCGTTCAGGATAGACCTTACCTCTTCGCCGCGGACGAATCCCATTTCCAGGATCCGTTTCCTGAAGGCTCCGCTGCCGTTTACTTTTATGATGTATGCTTTTTCTCCTGTCTGTAGTTCCGAAAGACGCATTCTGTTTCCTTTTTTTTTGATTTGCAAAGATAGGTTTTTTTGCTGTTTTATTTATACTGATTCTGTCCAGGCACTTGCCGCCTCAAAGGAACGGATATTTCCGACGCAAATCCATCCCTCCGGATGGGTATATTTCCGCGGAAGTTTGCCGTGAATATGAGTATATTGCCTGTGTGCAATTTTGCCTTATGCCGTTTTTTCTTTGTACTTTTGCAGGCGGAGCCGTCGCCGTAGCGGTCGGTTCCGGTGATATTAAATTCGATATAAACTCTATTAAACCGAATGTTTTATGATTTACAGAATTGAGAAGGATACACTGGGCGAGGTGCAGGTGCCGGCCGACAGGCTGTGGGGAGCGCAGACCGAGCGGTCGCGCAATAATTTTAAGATCGGCACTCCCGCATCCATGCCGATGGAGATTATTTACGGGTTTGCTTACCTGAAGAAGGGAGCGGCGTATGCCAATCACGAACTTGGGGTGCTGTCGCAGGAGAAACGCGACCGTATCGCGCAGGTGTGTGACGAGATCCTGGCAGGCAAGCTTGACGATCAGTTTCCGCTGGTCATCTGGCAGACGGGATCGGGGACGCAGAGTAACATGAATGTGAATGAGGTGATAGCCAATCGCGCCCATCAGTTAGCGGGAAAGACGGTGGGCGAGGGTGAAAAGACCTTGCTGCCGAATGATGATGTGAACAAGTCACAATCGTCTAACGACACCTTCCCCACGGGGATGCACATAGCCTGCTACCGGAAGATTGCGGAGGTGACTCTTCCCGGATTGCGCCGGCTGCAGCGGTCGCTGGCGGCCAAGTCGGAAGAGATGGGAGATGTGGTGAAGATCGGACGGACTCACCTGATGGATGCTACGCCCCTCACGCTGGGACAGGAATTCAGCGGCTATGCCGCGCAGCTGGAGTATGGCATCCGCGCCGTCGAAAATACGCTGCCACACCTTGCCGGGTTAGCCCTCGGCGGCACGGCGGTGGGAACGGGGCTGAATACGCCCCGGAATTATGATGTGACCGTAGCGCGTTACATTGCCGAGTTCACCGGCCTGCCCTTTGTGACGGCTGCGAACAAGTTTGAAGCACTTGCCGCCCACGACGCCATCGTGGAGACGCATGGCGCGCTGAAGCAGGTAGCGGTCTCGCTCAACAAGATTGCCAACGATATACGTCTGCTGGCCTCCGGTCCGAGGAGCGGTATCGGAGAGATCACCATTCCGGCGAACGAGCCGGGTTCGTCCATCATGCCGGGGAAGGTGAATCCCACACAGTGCGAGGCGTTGACCATGGTCTGCGTCCAGGTGCTGGGGAATGATGTAGCTATTGCTGCGGGCGGTATGCAGGGGCATTTTGAGTTGAATGTCTTCAAGCCGGTGATGGCGGCCAATTTCCTTCAGAGTGCGCAGTTGCTGGGAGATGCAGCCGTGTCGTTCGATATTCACTGCGTGTCAGGCATCGAGCCTAACAGATCGCGCATCAGGGAACTGCTGAACAATTCGCTGATGCTGGTGACTGCGCTGAATACGAAGATCGGGTACTATAAAGCCGCCGAAATCGCCAATGCCGCACACCGGAACGGGACGACCCTCAAGGAAGAAGCTATTCGTCTGGGATACGTTTCCGCGGAAGATTTCGACAGATGGGTTCGTCCCGAAGACATGATCAAGTCTCTGGATTGAGGGGGGAGGGGGAAAGACGTTTTCCCCTCGGTAAGGATTTTAGAGGCGGGCCGCAGAGCTCGCCTTTAATTTTGTCCGACCTTCAACCCACCACTTCCCCAAGTAAAGAAGTCGAGAAGCGGAGAAAACCAGCTCGGGGAACGCCGGAGCGGCAAGGGGCGGGAGCACCCGCCCCGACGAGCGATTTCTTTATTAAGCGATTTCTTTGCTAATTGTCTGAACTGTGATTCTTCTGATTTATTTGATTTACATAACCTATGCGCCAAAAACAACCAGCTCCGGCGCTCCCCGAGCTGGTTGATGTGGCTATGTGATGATGTGATGATGTGATGATGTGGTGCCGTCATTTCGA
>JAIRSV010000057.1 GCA_031255275.1 Proteiniphilum sp. | reverse complement strand
GCAGTTGCAGAAGGCCTTTCCCGACCACGAGGCCATCGGCGTGGACTGCCGGCCGCTTATCCGGCAGCACGGTTCGCTGCATTGCATGACCATGCAGTTCCCCATCGGATTTCTTTGATCTGCGAACCGGAATCCTTACTTTACTCTTTATGCTGAAAATATGAAAGCTGGAATCATTCAACAGGCCAACACGCCTGACAGGGATGGGAACATACACCGCTTGCAGCAGAAAATCAGACGCCTCGCCCGCGAGGGTGCCGAGCTGATTGTGCTGCAGGAGCTGCATAACGGCCTCTACTTCTGTCAGACTGAAGATACTGCCGCCTTTGACCAGGCGGAAACCGTCCCCGGCCCCACTACCGACTCGTTCGGCCGGCTGGCCGGAGAACTGGGAGTCGTCCTGATACTCTCCCTGTTCGAGAAGCGCGCCGACGGCCTTTATCACAATACGGCGGCGGTGATCGAGAGGGACGGATCCGTTGCCGGCAGGTATCGGAAGATGCACATTCCGGATGATCCGGGTTATTACGAGAAATTTTATTTTGCCCCGGGCGACCTGGGATTTCATCCCGTCGAAACCTCGCTGGGAAAGCTGGGCGTGCTGGTCTGCTGGGATCAGTGGTATCCCGAGGCGGCGCGTCTGATGGCGCTGGCCGGCGCTGATCTGCTGATCTATCCGACCGCCATCGGATGGAATCCCGCCGACCCCGAAGAGGAGCGGCAGCGACAGCTTGACGCCTGGATCACCCTGCAGCGGGGACATGCCATTGCCAACGGCCTGCCCCTTATCGCCGTGAACCGTACCGGTTTTGAACCCGATCCGTCGGGAGTCACCGGCGGCATTCGTTTCTGGGGAAACAGCTTTGTCTGCGGGCAGCAGGGGGAGCTGCTTTGCCGTGCCGGCGACGACGGGGAGGCGGCCTGTCTTGTGGAGATCGACAGGGGACGTACCGGACATGTCCGTCGCTGGTGGCCCTTCTTCCGCGATCGCCGCATCGAAGAGTATGCCGGCCTGGGCAAACGCTGGATCGACTGACTTTTCACCTTCCCCTCAAAGGCTCCCGCAAGCGTACCGGTACGAAAAAGGAGACTGAACGATCAGCGCACGGAAGGGCAAATAACCGTTGAACAGTCAGTAAGAACGCTCAATGGTGACCTCCTCTTCCAGCCGAACCGTTTTTCCCGAACTCATGACACCTTCTCCCACGATCCGATAAGCCGTCGGCGTGTCGGCAGAATAGAACTCAATCACCGCTTCCCCCTCCCCGGAAAACTGTACATTCGGTTTCCAGTAAATCGTGGTACGGAGGTCAACCTGCGACGATTCTCTCGCCTGTTCCGTTTCGTAAACCGGTGCGTAAAATTCCGCGGGAAGCTGATAACCCAAAGGCCTTATCCGGTCTATATTCAGCGACTTGACGTTCTTCTGCACAAACCCCCCCTTCGTCGTTATCACGATAGCGCCCTCGGTATTGGGATAGTAACCCAACATGCCGGTATTGTCTCTGAGTACAAACAGATTGTCGATGGAATTCACGTCGATGGCGTCGAGCCGGTCAAAAAAGTCCTCATAATTCATATCGTCGATGACGAACAGCACGGGACGCTCTGAACGGGTAGTCGTTATTTTGTCGTTCCTCACAATCAGGCCTGGCGTAGAGACCAGCAGCGAACGAAGGCTGCTGGCCTTCCGCTTCTCAATATCCTCCGCCGTGATCAGACCCGTGGCATGGATCGGCGAAAAGAATTTAGACTCCTTAAATTTCTCAGGATTCGTTGCCGTCACCGTCACCTCGTCCAGCATAATCGTGCGGATGCCGTATTTCCGGCTATACTCCTCATTGGCCATCCGCACGTAAGCGTCCGGATCCGCGGCAGCCCCCGCGCCGTCCCCCGCGCCGCGGACGGGGAGGGTAGAGAAAGCGTCGTCCGCAAAAGTCTCCGGATCCAGACTGATCAGGTTATGCTTCCCTCCCTTCCGGCTCAGCGACTGCACCGTGATTTCGGTTCCCTCCGGATATTCTACTTTGAACATAAACCGTCCCTTATCGTCCGCCGTCGTCGTTTCCCCGCTGTACAGCGAGTCCAGCATTGCATACAGGCTGATGGCTCCCTCCTTCAGGCCGCCGAGCAAAACTTCGGATTTCCCGCTTATTTCCTGGAATTTTTCGGGAGGATACCGGTCGGGAAGTGCGATGTCGCCCCGAATCACGGCGGGAATATCATACCGTCTCCATCCCTGGGTCAGCATCAGCGCATCAAGAGCATCTCTGTCGGCAATGCCGTAACCCTCGAAATATGCAGCGGGAGATTCGATAAAACCCTTCAGCTCCGAAGACAGAAGGAGTGTGGAAAGCAAGCTGTTCACCGTATCCCGAGGGACCACATTCCCGTCGGTGACGGAGACGGCGATATTGTCGCCGAGCGTGACGGCGTCCGAATCCTTCACCCTGAGGCGCAGGCTGACGAGCTGTCTGCGCCTGTACGCCGGGGCTGAAAACTGAGCACTGCAGGCGGCAAAGTCATAGCCGTTGAGGTTGAAGAGCAACCGTTCACTCAACACCTCATCCCTTCCGTTCAGCAGAAGGATGCTTATGATCCCGCTCGGAAAGTTGTCAGGCGTGAAGAAATAGGCGCCCGAGGGATTGTCCCAGGGCTGGTAGAAATAGACCAGCCCCTTGCCGTGGACAAGGATGGAGACGGTATCGTCCGGCGCAGCGCTGCCCCGCAGCATCGAAACCAGCATCTGATGCTGAGCGGTATATTTCACCGAAAGCGTCCTCGACCGGGCGTCGGCAACGGGAAGAACAATCCGCTTTTCCCCGCCGCTCTCCGTCCTGCAGATCGCGTAATATTCCCCGCCGGCGACGGGCGTAAAGTCAAAGAAACCCATGCCGAACTTCGTCGAACGGAAACCGGTCACCTCCTCGCCGTCCGAATTGAAGATACTGCCGGAAACCTCCTCGCTCAATCCGGAAGAGTTGATGGCTTTGAACGCTACCCGGCAGGCTTGACCGGGAACAAGATACCCCCCCTCGGGATGAAACGTAACATCAAATTCATCCGGATCATGCGGGATCGGATAATACCGGTTATATTTTCGCCCCTTATGCACGATTTCCAGCAGCAGGTTACGGTTACCCCGTTTCCGGGACATACTGAAATTCCATTTGAAGTGACCCTCCCCGTCGGGAGAAAGCCTTCTGGCCGTTTCATCCGGAAGCCGGACGGTGACGATCTCGGGAACAGCCGCATTTCCGCCGGCAGACTCCGCAAACCTGAAGTGCACACCCACCCGGTTTCCCTCCACCTCAAAGTCGGCGACAGCCTCTATCTGCAGAGAATAGGGATCCAGCACCCTCACCGTCTTTTTGAAGAAAGCCTCATTCCCCCGGTTCCTCATATACCGGGTATACGCCCTCAGGGAATAAGTCCCCTCCGGAAGCTCCTCCTCCAGGTCGAGGTAACCCGCATAGACACCCAGACTGTCAGGTCTGACCTTGACGCGTCCGACCAGCCGGTCAAAAGGATTGAAAAGTTCAACATATATATACCTGCTCAGGAAAGCAGGCATGTTGGAAGAAGCTTCCACCATGTGACTCCTGAACCAGATACGCTCCCCCGACAGGTAAACAGACTTGTCCGTCTGCACATACAGCTTCTCATGAGGAAACGCCGTCAGTTGCTCCGTGAAACGGCCGATCACCGCCTCCTCGTGTTCGGAGTTCTGCGCAAAGACAGCCCCCCCGATAATCAAAAAGAATAAAAAAGAAACGAACTTTTGCATGATATGAAAATTTTATTTTGTCCGAACATCCACCCCACACCCCTCCGCTCTGACGGGGATACGCATGATGAAACCCGGGTAAAAACCCCCGGGCGGCGCAAAGATAGAGCAATTTTCAAAATGAATAAGGCACATCGGGGCAAAAAATGCCGTTGCGGAAGCCAGCCGTTCGGAGACGGTTTCACCACCCCCTCGCAGTTGCGTTTGACGTGCGGGAAACGAATTTTAAGGCCTTCGTACACGGATTTTGCACCGGATTACTGCGCAGAAACAGGCAATTACTGCGCGGTAATCACGCCTCTCTGTACAGTATTTCCGCGCCGTATTTCGGGACGGCCTGCTGATTTTTGTCAGGTCACAGAGAACTCCTTTTTACCTGTCGGAGCGGCCCGTACACAGGCAACATGAAGAACCGACCTTCGGATTTGAAATACAGACACGTCAGCCATACCGGTTTAACCGGAAAAGCCCCTCTTCCGCCAACACTTCTTTTCCTGCAGAACGGGGAGAAAATAATAATTTTTTGTATTTTTGCCCCGATTTAAAGTAAGTCGGCAGAAATGTTACCGGTTTTTTCAACCGATTCAATAATTTATTCGACAAATAACAGTTCCACATCAATAATTCTCAAACCAAATTACTGCAATGAAAAAGATTCCAACAATGATCATTACCCTCACCCTGCTGCTTACAGCCACAGGCTGCACAGTCGGCAGCGCCAGAAAAGAACTGCCGCGAATAGCCATAGCAGGCATAGCCATCGAATCAAGCACGTTCTCCCCGGCCGTGACGCACGAAGAAGCCTTCAGAGCGCGCACGGGCGACGACATCTTCACCTACTACCCCTTCATGAGTCCCGATTCGGGAATCATCAATCGTGCCGAATGGCTCCCCACACTGCGCGGACACGCCATGCCCGGCGGCATCGTCACCCGCGAAGCATACGAATCACTGGTGACCAAAACCCTGGATATGCTGAAGGAAACGCTCCCGCTGGACGGCCTCTTCTTCGACATCCACGGCGCGATGAGCGTGCAGGGACTCGACGACCCGGAAGGCGACTTCCTGGTACGCATCCGCGACCTGATAGGCACCGATGTACTCATCTCTACGTCGATGGATCCGCACGGCAGCGTATCACCCCGCCTGGCGCAGAACACCGACCTGATCACCTGCTACCGGCTCTCGCCCCACGAAGACGCCATCGAGACAAAAAAACGAGCCGTCACCAACCTGCTCAACAGACTCGAAAACGGTAAGGGAAAACCAGCCTGCAAAGCATGGATACCCGTCCCCATCCTCCTTCCGGGCGAACAAACAAGCACCCGCATCGAACCCGGGAAAACCCTCACCGGACAAATCCCCGCCCTGCTCGACGGCGACAAAGTGATCGACGCCTCCGTCTGGCTCTCCTACCCCTGGGCCGACGCACCGCGCAACCACGCCGTGGTGATGGCATACGGAGACGACAAAGAAGCCGTGGCCCGAGCAGCCGAAACACTGGCACGACACTTCTGGCACGTAAGGAAAGATTTTGACTTCGTCGCACCCACCACCCGTCTCGACGATGCACTGTCCCAGGCACTGGCAAGCAACAAAAAACCCTTCATCATCAGCGACATGGGAGACAACCCCACAGCCGGCGGCGCCGGAGACGTCACCTGGACGCTGCATGAACTCTTCAAACACCCCCAATTGCAGTCACCCGAAAGCAAGACACTGATTTACGCCTCCATCCCCGGCCCCGAACTGGTGCAGCAAGCCATAGCCGCAGGCGTAGGCAGCCAGGTCAATGGCACGGCCGGCGCCGAAACAGACAGCCGCTACGCCCCCCCCATACACCTGCAAGGCACAGTAACAGCAGTTGACGAAAGCGACGACAACCGCAAAGCCGTCGTGAAAAGCGGCAACATTTCCACCATCGTGACCGAAAAGAGAACAGCCTACCACTACGAGAAAAACTTCACCGACCTGGGATTAAATCCCCGGGAGACCGACATACTGGTAGTGAAGATAGGCTATCTCGTCCCCGAACTCTATGACATGCGCGGCGACTGGGTGATGGCACTCACCCCGGGCGGTGTAGATCAAGACCTGCTGCGGTTACCCTACAAACACGTCCGTCGTCCCATCTATCCGCTCGATCCCGAGATGGACGATCCCGACCTGAGCGCCCGTCTCATCCCCCTCTCAGACGAAATAAAGAGATGAAATCCACTTTGACCGAAACAGGAAAGCGAAGAAACATGAATATTCGGCGTAACAAAAAAGAGGACACCGCAAAAAACAGCAGCAAAACCGTTTTTTCCACATCATCGGATGCGGAAAAAACGGTTTGGAAAAGCAACCCCACCTCCGTGCCAGATAATACCCGCCTATACATCACGGAAATATGACCAGGGAGGAACGTTACAGAGAAATACTCAAACGGTTTATAGAGAGTGAAAATCCCGCCGAAACCGAACTGCACTATCAGAACGACTATCAGTTACTGGTAGCCGTAATACTCTCCGCACAGTGCACCGACAAGCGGGTGAACACTATCACCCCCGCCCTGTTCAAAGCCTTCCCCACCCCAGAGTCAATGGCCGTTTCGACCCCGGCCGCCATCTACGAATACATCAAAAGCTGCACCTATCCCAACAACAAGTCAAAGAATCTGGTCGGGATGGCCAAAAAGCTCCTCACCGACTTCGGAGGCGAAGTCCCCACCGACATCGACTCACTGCTCACCATCCCCGGCGTAGGACGCAAGACCGCCAACGTAATGCTCGCCGTCGCCTTCAACAAACCCGCCATGCCCGTCGATACACACGTCTTTCGCGTAGCCAACCGCATCGGACTCACCAGCAAATCCAAAACACCCCTCGAAACGGAACGGGAACTCGTAAGACACATCCCCCCCGAATTACTCTCAAAAACCCATCACTGGCTCATCCTGCACGGACGGTACGTATGCGGCGCCCGAAAACCCCATTGCGAAATCTGCAGACTGAGACCCTGGTGCAGAACCTACGAAAAAAAAATCAAAAGAGTTATATCCTCATGAGAAAAAAAATAACACCCCTGCTTACCCTTCTCTTCCTGCTGCCCGCCGTGCAAAGCGCACAGGCACAGCAAAAATTCACAGTCGGTATCCAGGGCGGCCTGGGAGGCGCATTCACCGAAAACAGATACACCGGAGGCAATGCATACACAACAGACATGTTATTAGGAATACCAAAAGTTTATCCGGTATGGTCGCACATGTACAATCTCTATTTATCCTATGGAATCAGCAACGATTTCCGCATCGCGTTCGAACCCGGAGTCATCCGGAAAGGCTACGGCAGCAAAAAGATTCAGGAAGAAAGAACTGTGATTTTCGAGCGAAGAGAACTGGATTACCTGCAACTCCCCCTGCTGCTGGAATTTTCGCCGGACGAATCCCTCCGATTCACGGCCGGCCCCGAACTGGGTTACCTGCTGAAAGGGAAAATGAGAGAGACCCACGGTTCAGGTCCGTCCGCACTGACAGACTTGCCGGAAAACAAACGCTACAGTTTGGGGATACAGATAGGAGGAAGCTATACCCTGATAAAACACCTGGATGTAGGACTCAAAATAGGCGCATCCTTTATCGGAGGAGACAAATACTATCTGACAAACGACAACGGAGAAGTCCTGACAAAAGTAGCAAGAGAAAACTGCTATATCAACTCCTTTGTAAGAGTGAAGCTGTAATCCCTTCCCCCCGTCCCCTGCTAATAAAGTAAAACCGGTACGCGAAAAGAAACCCATGTAAATTAGCCGCAGATTTGCCGGCATACCGGGGCGACCGGACGTAAAAATAACCGAAAGAAAGTTCAATAGTTAGCATCAAAACAAAATAAATAAATGAAGAAATTATTGGGAAAACTGTTACCGGTTCTGTTGACCGGAGCACTGTTTGTCACCTGCAGACAGGGAGAGACTTTTGAAGTAACAGGAAAAATCAGCGCCGCCGGCGGAGATACCCTCTATCTGGAACATCGTAGCCTGGCAGGCGTCATAACGCTTGATTCCACCGTCTTAAAGGAAGACGGAACCTTTACGTTCAGACAATCAGCGCCCGAAAATCCCGAATTCTATCAGCTGCGCATCGGGAACCGGGTAGCCGTTTTTGCGGCAGATACCGCAGAGACGCTCCATATCAGCGCAGACGCGTCCGACTGGTATAACACCTTTACCGTGCAGGACTCACCCACTAACGACCAGATAAGGATGGTAGACGCCCTCAGGCGACAGGCCGCCCTCGGGATCGCCCACCTGGAGAGCCGGCAAAAAGCCGGAGCGATCGACGAAATGGCATATATCGGACAGCTCGACTCTGTTTTGCAGGAATATAAAACAGCTGTGACACGACTCATCCTCGGCAATCCCTCGGGAGCGCCCGCCTATTATGCCGTTTTCCAGAAAATAAACAGTTACCTGATCTTCGACCCCGGCGACAGACGGGATTATGCAATGTTCGGAGCGATAGCCACTTCGTGGAACCATCGCTATCCCGATACAGAGAGGTCAAAACACCTGTACGGATTCACCATGAACGCCCTGAAAACGCGCAGACGGCAGGAACAGCAGGCAAAAATACTGGAGAACATACCAGTGATAGAAGGAACGGGTTTGCCCGACATCGTCCTGCCCGGAGTGGATGGACGGAAGACGGCACTCTTGTCGCTGAACGGGAAGGTAATACTGCTCGATTTCGTGGTGTATAGCGCGGATTTCTCGCCCGGTCACAATATGAAGCTGCACAGTCTGTATGCACGATACCGGTCGCGCGGGTTTGAAATATATCAGATATCGTTCGACGCAGACGAACACTTCTGGAAAACATCCGCAGCCAACCTTCCGTGGCTAACCGTCAGAGATCCGAAATCAGTCAACACCTCGTTGCTGAGCACCTACAATGTGCGGCAGATACCGACAGCGTTTCTCATTAACCGTGAGGGGGATATCATAGCGCGCATCGAAGATTATGACCGCCTGTCCGGCGAGTTGGACAGAGTGTTGTAAAACATATTCCGAAAATTTTGCGTAATCGGAATAAAGCGCTACTTTTGCAAGCATATAAGCATGGAAAAAAGGGGTTCCGGTCTTGTGAGAAGAGGCCGGAACTCTTTTTCTCTACATTAATTGAAAGTTTCGAGAATAAAAAACAGAGAATTTATGGCAGTAACGTACATGACCGAAGACGGCCTTCGGAAGTTGAAAGATGAGCTGATAGCAATGGAATCCGTGCAGAGACCCGAAATATCCCGTCAGATAGCCGAAGCGAGGGATAAGGGAGATCTGTCGGAAAATGCCGAATATGACGCGGCTAAAGAGGCACAGGGTATGCTGGAAGCGAAGATTTCCCGGTTGAAGAAGCTTATCGGGAATGCCCGGCTTATCGACGCGAGCGCGATCGGTACGGATGAAGTGCAGATTATGAACAGGGTAACGATCAGGAACCTGAAGACAGGCAAGATGATGACCTATACGCTTGTCTCGGAGAGCGAGGCCGACCTGAAGAGCGGCAAGATAGCCGTAAACACCCCTATTGCCCGGGGACTGCTGGGGAAAAAGGTGGGCGATGTGGCCGAAATTAAAGTGCCGTCGGGCACAATGACGTTTGAAGTAGTAGAAATAACGGTGTGATGGCAACAATTTTCAGCAGAATTATCGCGGGAGAGATACCCTCGTACCGGATTGCCGAAGACGACCGGTTTTATGCCTTTCTCGACATCAGCCCGGTATCGAAAGGTCACACACTGGTCGTCCCCAGACAGGAGACCGATTATCTTTTCGATTTGGACGATGCCCTGCTGGGTGACCTGGCCGTTTTTGCCAAAAGGGTAGCGAAGGCGATCGAAAGGGCGATTCCCTGCAAGAGGGTAGGGCTAATGGTAATAGGCCTGGAGGTGCCGCACGCACACATTCACCTGATCCCTGTCCGGAAAGAGGGTGACATGAATCTTGCCGCCCCGAAGCTGCAACTCACCGCGGAGGAGTTTGAGGATATTGCCGGGAGGATTCGAGCGGCATTTTGATGCCTGATACGGGAAATCCCTGCTGCACATAATATGGTAAGAATGAGGGTGTGTCAAAACGTACACACCCTTTTTTATTGTTCCCGTGTTTGCGCCTCAAAGGTTCCCGTATTTGCGCCTCAAACAATCCCGTGTATGCACCTCAAACATTCCCGTTCGGGAGGAGCGGGCTTACATCTTCCTGATGCGGACGCCCCTGACAAAATGACATTCACCCTTTTCGAGAATCAGGTCAGCCCGGAATCGGGTGGGGAGGATGTTGTATAAAAGATTGGGACGATTGGTGTCGTCCCAGACTTTGTTAGCAAATTTCAGCAGCCTCTTCTCCGAATAGGAGGCGTATCTGTGGAAATAGGAATCGGGATCCTGAAAGGCTGTCTGCTGCAGTTTCCTGAATCGCTCGATATACCATTCCCGCAGATCCTTTTCGCTCGCGTCCACGTAAATGGAATAGTCGAAGAAGTCGGATACGAAAACCCTTCTCCGTATTTTCTTCCCCGCCGACACCTGCAGCACGTTGATACCCTCCACGATCAGTATGTCAGGTCGTTCGACGGTCTGTATCCGGTCTTTGATCACGTCGTAACGGTGGTGAGAGTAAACGGGGACGGAGAACGTGTCGCGTCCGGACTTCACGCTGGCAAGGAATGCCAGCAGGCGTTTGGCGTCGTAGCTTTCGGGAAATCCTTTCCTGTTCAGCAAGCCCCGTTTTTGCAGTTCGTCGTTGGGATACAGAAAGCCGTCGGTGGTGATCAGTTCCACCTTCGGCTGTTCCGGCGTCATGGAGAGCAGTTTCTGTAATACCCGCGCGGTCGTGCTTTTTCCTGCCGCCACGCTTCCGGCGATGCCGATAATGTAGGGGATGGATTTGCTTTTATTGGAAAAGAACTGATCCCTTTCATTGTGCAGGTGGCGGTAGTGGGAGAGGTGTATCTGCAGCAGCCGGATCATGGGGATATAAATATCCTCCACTTCGCCGGGAGTGAGCGGCTCGTTGAGCGCCTGCAGTTTGGTGAGATCGATCTCGGAGACGGGAAACATGGGATGTTCCTCCAGTTTGCTCCACTCCTCGCGCGTGAAGGCGCGAAAAGGAGAGAAGGTCACCTCGTAGGCTTTATTCATTGCGCTGCTTTTTGCTGTAAAGGTACAATAAAACGCCGCAGATCAAATCTTTTCGAAATTCCTCTTCACGAAGTTGCTCAGCGCCTCTCCCTTGAGCATTCCGCCGGAGAGAAGTGCCAGATCGACCATCTGTTTCAACCGTCCGTCGGCCGAGACCTGTGCGATGAGCTGCTCTTTGTCCTTGAGGTTGCTTTCGTCGACAAGTTCTCTGACCAGCGGGTGCTGCACATTCAGCACGATCTGGCAGGTATCCGGCATTTCGCCGTAGAAGGCCATCTGCTGTTGCATGGCAGCCATCTCTTTCATCCTCCTCGAAAATTCGTTTTGCGTGATCTGGACGGGTCTGGCCGTCTCGCCGAGCGCTTTGAAATCGACGCTGAACTCTGTCTTTTCGATGGACGGGAGTTGCGATTTCACCGCTTCCGTCACACTCTCTTTCTGCCGGTCGGTCAGTTCCACATTGGCCGCTTCGGCCTTCTCTATAATATGTTCGACGGTGTCGCTGTCGACTCTTATGAAGCGGGTTTTTCCCAATTTCTGCTCCAGGAGGCCTACCCAGTGGATGTCGAGCTGGCCGTCCATCAAGAGTACGTCATACCCCTTTTCTCTTGCCGCCTCCGTATGGCCATACTGTTCCTGCCTGTCGGCGGCATAGAGGTGGATGATGTTTCCGTCTTTGTCAGTCTGGGCTGTCCCGATAAGGGTTTTATACTCTTCAGGGGTGAAATATTTGCCATCCGTATTCTTCAGCAGGGCGAATTTGAGTGCCCTGTCGCAGAACTTTTCGTCGGAGAGCATACCGTATTCGACAAAGAGTTTCAGACTGTCCCATTTTTCTTCAAAGCGGCTGCGTTCTTTCCTGAACAGTTCTTCCAGCTTGTCGGCTACCTTTTTGGTGATGTGGGTTGAGATTTTTTTCACGTTCCGGTCGCTTTGCAGGTATGAGCGGGAGACGTTCAGCGGAATGTCGGGCGAGTCGATCACCCCGTGCAGCAGAGTCAGAAATTCGGGGACGATGCCTTCTACCGAGTCGGTTACGAAAACCTGGTTGCTGTAAAGCTGTATCCTGTTGCGCTGCAGATCGGGACTGTTCTTTATTTTCGGGAAATAGAGAATGCCGGTGAGGTGAAACGGGTAGTCTACGTTCAGATGGATCCAGAACATGGGTTCGTCGCTCATGGAGAAGGAGTAGAGTTCCCGGTAAAATTTCAGATAGTCATCCTCTTTCAATCCCGCGGGTTTCTGTCGCCAGAGAGGGTCGGTGTCATTGATGATGTTGTCTTCTCCGGTATCCGCATACTTTCCGTCCTTCCACTCCTGCTTTTTCCCGAAAATGACGGGCACGGCGAGGAATCTGCAATACTTTTTGAGCAGTGACTCGATTCTCTCCTTTTCCAGAAATTCTTTGTTGTCCTCATCAATGTGAAGGATGATGTCAGTGCCGCGATCCGGCTTTTCGACCTCTTTCATCGTATATTCCGGCGATCCGTCGCATGACCATTTCACGGCCGGAGCGTCTCCGCTGTGAGATTTGGTGACGATCTCCACTTTTTCGGATACCATGAATGCGGAGTAAAAGCCCAGTCCGAAATGGCCGATGATGGCATTGGCATTTTCCTTGTATTTGTCCAGGAAGTCGCTGGCGGAAGAGAGGGCTATCCGGTTGATATATTTCTCTACTTCTTCGCCGGTCATGCCGATGCCGCGGTCGGATACGGTGATCGTTTTCTTTTTCCTGTCGATGGAGACATGTATGGCGATATTGCCCAGTTCGCCCTTGAAGTCGCCCACGTCGGCCAGGGTTTTCAATTTCTGTGTAGCGTCTACTGCGTTTGATACAATCTCACGGATAAAAATCTCATGATCGCTGTAGAGAAACTTTTTGATAATAGGGAATATGTTGTCTGTCGTTACCCCTATCTGTCCTTTCTGTATCATATCTGTGTGTTATGAATAAATTAAAAAAGTAATGAACTGAAAAAAACGGAAGGTGTGAAGTGCAGTTGAGCTGTCAAAAAGTCGCCGCGCGATGGCGCGTTGACCTGACTTGCTCTGCAGGTCACCTTTCCACTCCCTGGCGATACAAATTTTATGCCATAAAGCGGGTTTGACAGTGGGGGATGGGATTTTTCCCTTCCCGGTGATTTAACGGCTTGTGTTAAGCCGGACGATCGTCATACCGGCTGTTTTTTGCCGTCGGGGGGATTTTATTTTGAATGAATCCGGGGGATTATTCTTCCGGTCTTATAGCGATTATTTATTTGAGTGTTTGAGGGATAAATGCCTTTTCACCGGCGTCGGAGCGGTTAAGGGCGCTTTTCCCGACATCTGTTTATCCGCCTGTCGGAATGGTAGGGGTGAATCTTTATTCGTTAACACTAATTAATCGTTTTTACGTGCGTGAATGGGATCGTTTTTAAATATATCTCTCTATATTTGCAGGGACAACGATCATTTAACACAATAAAAAGTCATCGCTTATGAAGACAAAGATTTCTTTCGAAAAGCAGTTGTTAGGGCTGCAGGATAATATGTTCAACTTTGCATTGACATTGACGGCCGACAGGGAAGAAGCAAAGGATCTGTTGCAGGAAACAACTCTCCGTGTGCTGGATAACAGGGAAAAGTATTATGAGAATGTAAACTTCAAGGGATGGGTTTTCACCATCATGCATAATATTTTCGTGAATAATTACCGTAAGATCGTCAGGAGCCAGACTATCATTGACAAGACTGAAAGTCTGTATCACTTGAATCTGCCGCAGGATTCGGGATTCAATACGCCTGACGGGGCTTATACGGTCAAAGAGATCGGCAGGGCGATCAACAGTTTTACCGATGAATATAAGGTTCCTTTCTCGATGCATGTCACGGGATACAAGTACGAGGAGATTGCCAAACATCTGGGTTTGCCGATCGGGACTGTAAAGAGCAGAATATTTTTCGCCAGAAAAAGGCTTCAGGAGTTGCTTAAGGATTTTAGATTTTACGCTGAGTGAAGTGCTGCTTTTGTTCAGCAGGGGTCTGACGTA
>JAIRSV010000055.1 GCA_031255275.1 Proteiniphilum sp. | reverse complement strand
GCCAAAGAGGTTGAAGCCATCGCGAACAATCCAGAAACGCCCACTTTCGAAAATACTATTGTAGCAATGGAAAACAGCGGAAAATTACTCACCCGCGTTTCCCGCGTATTTTACGGTTTAAGGGGCGCCGAGACCAACGACTCCATACAGGCGTTGGCCGTAGAACTCTCACCTCTCCTGTCGGAGCATCGCGACAATATCAATTTGAACGAAGCGCTGTTCAACCGCATCAAAACGCTGCACGACGACACTACCGGTATGAATCTCACTACCGAACAATACCGCGTGCTGGACATTTACTACAAAAATTTTGTGCGCTCCGGCATCCTTTTGGGCGAAACCGAAAAGACGAGGTTGCGCGAAATCAACAAAGAGTTGTCGTCCCTCACCCTCCGCTACGGAACCAACCTGCTGAACGAAACCAACGGCTTCAAATTGGTAATCGACAATAAAGAAGACCTCGCAGGGCTTCCCGACGGAGTTATTGCCGCGGCAGCCGAAGCCGCCGACGAAGAAGGAAAATGGGTGTTCGGACCGCAAAAGCCGAGTTGGTTGCCTTTCCTGCAATATTCGGAAAAACGCGACCTGCGCGAAAAGCTCTACAAAGCCATGTTCATGCGCGGCGACAACGACAATGACAACGACAACAAGCAAATCATCAACCGCATCGTAAACCTGCGCATAGAAAAAGCGCAGATGCTGGGCTACAAGACGCACGCCGATTTCACTCTCGAAGAAAGCATGGCCAAAACGCCGGAAAACGTGTACAAACTGCTCAACGAAGTGTGGGCGTATGCGCTTCCCCAAGCCAAAAAGGAGGCGGCCGAACTGCAAAAACTGATCGACGCCGAGGGAGGCAACTTTAAACTGGCGTCGTGGGACTGGTGGTATTACACCGAAAAACTCCGCCAGCAGAAATATTCGCTCAACGAAGAAGAAATCAAACCCTACTTCAAAATGGAGAATGTCCGCGAAGGCGTGTTTGAGGTAGCCAACAGGTTATACGGATTGAGTTTCAAGAAACTGGAAAAGGTGCCGGTATATCATCCCGAAGTAGAAGCGTATGAGGTGTTCGACGCCGACGGTTCGCACCTGGCGGTGTTCTATACCGACTATTTTCCGCGCAAAGGCAAGAACGCCGGCGCATGGATGAGCAGTTTCCGCGGACAGCAGGTGTCCGAAGGAAAAAATATCCGTCCCCTTATATATAATGTAGGAAACTTTACCCGTCCCACCGGAACAACTCCGTCGCTGCTCACCCTCGACGAGGTGGAAACGCTCTTCCACGAGTTCGGGCACGCCCTGCACGGCATGTTGTCGAATGTGACATATAGCAGTGTTTCCGGCACAAGCGTTTCGCGCGATTTCGTGGAACTTCCCTCGCAGGTACTCGAACACTGGGCGTTCCATCCGGAAGTACTGAAGCTCTACGCCAAACACTATCAGACCGGCGAAGTGATCCCCGACGAGCTGATCGCTAAAATCGACGCGGCCGCCAAATTCAATATGGGCTTCACGACCACTGAATTTGTCGCCGCAGCGCTGCTCGACATGGATTACCACACGCAAAAGGAAGCCAAAACGTTTGACGTACGTACATTCGAAAAGGAGGCGATGAACAGGATCGGACTGATCGACGAAATCATTCCCCGCTACCGCAGCACCTATTTCTCGCACATCTTCAGCGGCGGCTATTCCGCCGGGTATTACGCATACCTCTGGGCAGAGGTGCTGGATGCCGACGCCTTTCAGGCTTTTGCGGAGAATGGCATATTCGACAGGGTCACGGCCGCGAAATTCAGGGAAAACGTACTGTCAAAAGGCAATTCCGACGACCCGATGACGCTTTACAAAAGATTCCGCGGCGCGGAACCCAATCCCGTCTACCTGCTAAAGAACCGGGGCTTTATCGAATAACGAAGCCTTTCCCGCACTTAGCACCGGGATAACGAAAACCGCACGGAAAACCGTGTCGGAGGAAGAGACTCCTCTCTTTAATTTAGTATCACCGGATGATTTTCGACAAAATTATCCGGTGATATTGTTCTTAAAAAGATAAAAAAGTGTATATTTGCACGCTTAAAGCAAGAAGGCATCCGGTATGCCTTTGTTTTTATATAACATACACAGAGTTAGTAACCTGGAAAGAACATAAACAGTAAAACGAAAAAAAGTATTGAAATGCAAAACAAAGGATTCATTAAAGTTTTCAGTATTATCCTGACGGCTATCTGTTTGTTTTACCTCTCCTTTACCGTTGTGGGGAGGCAGTACAACAAGAAAGCGGATCAATACGCTAATGGAGACTTAGCGCTGAAGAATCAGTATCTTGATTCCCTCTCGACAGAGAAGGTGTATCTGAACTATACGCTCAAGCAGGTGCGTACAAAAGAAATCGGGCTGGGGCTCGACCTGAAGGGAGGGATGAACGTCACCCTCGAAATCGATGCGGCACAGGTGCTCTCCTCACTGGCCAATACCGATGATCCCCAGTTCAATCAGGCGTTGAAGGAGACTGTCGGTCAGAACCGTCGCGGCAGTTCGTCCGACTTCATCTCGCTGTTCAGACAGAACTACGAGCGGATAGCGTCCGACGGAAAGCTGGCCAACATTTACAGCATCACTATGGGCGACAGGGTACGCCATACCGCCTCCAACGATGAGGTGATCGCCATATTGCGCAACGAACTGACCAGTGTGGCCAACAATTCATTCAACGTATTGGCGACGCGTATCGACCGCTTCGGGGTAGTCGCTCCCAACATACAGAAGTTAGACCGCGCGGAACGTATCCTGGTGGAACTTCCGGGTATCACCGAGCCGGAGCGTGTACGTAACCTCCTGCAGGGAAGCGCGAACCTCGAATTTTGGAAAACATATAACGTAAACGAACTGGGCGTTTATTTCAACGAGATGAATGCCCGGTCGGGCGAGTATGCGATGGCGCAAAGATCGGTACAATCCGTTCCTGACACCGCCGCCGTAGCGGAAACGGAAGTGGAAGTGGAAGCGGAAGCCGGCGCCGGAGATGTTCTTGCCGTCACGGACGGTTTGATCCCGCCGGATGAAGGTGAGGAAAAGATCGTCATCAGCAAAAGCTTCATGGAGTATTTCAATGATCCCTACTTTGCCATGAGCGGAGCTTCCGGGCCGATTGTAGGAACCGTATCGAAGCTGGATACTGCCGAAGTGAATTTCCTTATCAACAGATACAAAGACGTATTCCCCGCCGACGTACGGTTTAAATGGGGATTCAAACCCGTCGATCAGCGCGAGACCTATTTCGAGCTGTTCGCCCTCAAGGGTGACGGAAGCAGGCGCGGCCCCGCACTGGACGGAGACGTGGTAACCAATGCCCGCGCCGATCAGGGACAGCAGGGATCGGCCTGGGAAGTGTCCATGTCCATGAACTCGTCCGGCGCAAGCCGCTGGGCGACTATCACCGGAGCCGAAATCGGAAAATCCATTGCTATCGTACTCGACGGATATGTATATTCGGCGCCTGAGGTCAGAGGCCGAATCGACGGCGGACGCTCTTCCATCACCGGTAATTTCTCGCCGCAGGAGGCGCAGGACTTGGAGAACGTGCTCAAGTCGGGCAAAATGCAGGCCGGCGTACGCATCGTGCAGGAAGACGTGGTAGGCCCCTCGCTGGGACAGGAAGCTATCCGCGACGGATTTGTCTCCTTCGTCATTGCCCTCGTGGTGCTGTTTATCTTCACCTGCCTGCTCTACGGCTTCATTCCGGGCATGGTGGTCAACGGGGCGCTGCTCCTTAACTTCTTCTTTACGCTGGGGACGCTCGCGGCATTTCAGGCCGTGCTCACCCTTCCCGGCATTGCCGGTATGATCCTTTCGCTCGCTATGGCGGTCGACGCCAACGTGCTGATCAACGAGCGCATCAAGGAGGAACTCGCGACGGGAAAAACGTTGCGCCGGGCTTTGGAGGACGGTTACAAGAACGCTTTCTCCGCTATCTTCGACTCGAACCTCACGACTATCATCACGGGTATCATCCTCGCCATCTTCGGCGCAGGCGCCATCAGGGGATTCGCCGTTACCCTTATCATCGGTATTGCCGTTTCGTTCCTCACGGCCGTGTTTATCACCCGTCTGATATACGATAACAGACTGTCCAAAAACAAATGGTCACACCTCACTTTCAATACGGGATTTTCCAGCGCCATCTTCAGAGAATATAACTTCGATTTTATCCATAACAGCAAGAAAGTGCTTATCGGCACTGGCGTCTTTGTGATTGTCAGCGTCGCTTCACTCTTTATCCTCGGATTAAATTCGGGCATCGACTTCACCGGGGGACGAAATTATATTGTTCGTTTCGACCAGCCCGTCCGTGTGGGCGATGTGGAAGAGGCCCTTAACCCTTATCTCAACGAGTCGGTGCGCGTAATCACCATCGGTTCCAGCAACCAGGTGCGCGTCTCTACCAACTATATGATCGAGGAAGAGGGGGCCGGAGTGGAAGAGCAGTTACGCGATCTGCTCGGACAAGGCCTGCGGGAATTCATGGCGCCGGGGAAAACGATCGACGACTATATAAAAAGTTCCCAGAAAGTGGGGCCAAGCATTGCCGAAGATATGATCAGGAACGCATTTCTGGCGCTTTTCATTGCCCTTGTGTGTATGGGTATCTATATCCTCTCCCGTTTCCGCAACTGGGGTTTCTCCGTGGGGACGGTCGCTGCGCTGGCGGTGGACGCGTTTGCCGTGGTGGGTCTGTACTCGCTGCTGTGGAAGATCATGCCTTTCTCTATGGAAATGGATCAGACGTTCGTGGCGGCTATCCTCACCATTGTGGGGTATTCCATTAACGATAAGGTGGTGGTGTTCGACCGCGTGCGCGAATACAAGCAGCTTTATCCGAAACGGGGCTTGAGGGAGCTCTTCAACGATTCGATGAACGCTACGCTGGCGCGTACTATCAACACCGGTCTGAGTACCATTCTCGTGATCATCTGTATCCTCCTGTTCGGCGGTGACGCGGTGAGAAGTTTCGTTTTCGCCATGCTCATCGGCGTGGTTGTGGGTACGATTACCAGTCTGTTCGTCGCCTCTCCCGTGGCTTACAAGATATTGCTCAATCATCAGAATAAGAAGCTGACGGATGCAAAAAAATAATGGAGCGGTATTTCCATAAAGTACTTCTATTCTCTTTTTTTAACGGGAGACCTTCGGGTTTCCCGTTTTTCTATTCCGTGTAAATCGTGCCGTGACAGGGGGGAGTTCGCTCCTGTGACCTTACCGTTTTTTTTGTGTCAGGACTTTAGTACATGACAAAAATCTCAAAGGATTGAAGTGGTTTTTCATATAATGTGCTAATAAAAATCTACTCCCCGGAATGAATGATATTGTCCGGTCAGGCTGTCGATTACCGCCCTATGAGGGACATAAACTGTTTACGGTAGGTATCTCCCATCGGTATCTGCTTTTCGCCGATGATGATGCGCCGCTTGTTGATACTCGATATTTTGGACTTGTGGATGATGTATGAGCGGTGTACCCGCATGAAGCGATCGGCGGGCAATTCCTCTTCCAGCGCTTTGAGGCTGGTCAGCGACAGAATGGGTTTCGGCTGTCCTCCGGTATAGATCTTTACGTAGTCCTTCAGCCCTTCGATATACAAAATCTCGTCGAACAAAATGTGCAGTAGCTTATAATCGGCTTTGACGAATATGCCGGCGCTTTCCGGTGCGGTTTCGGCTAATGGTTTTCTTTCCGTCATTTCGAACCAGTTCAGCGCCTTCCTGGCGGCCGTGAGGAAATCGGCAAAGGAGAAGGGTTTCAAAAGATAGTCGAGCGCGCTTACCTTGTAGCCTTCCAGCGCGTATTCGCTGAAGGCGGTGGTGAATATTATCCGGGTGTGGTCGCCGATGAGGCGGGCAAATTCCATCCCGTTTACTTCGGGCATCTGAATGTCGAGAAATATCAGATCTGCTTTCTCTCCGGCAAGGTGCTTCATGGCTGACAGGGCGTTGCTGTATTCGCCTGTCAGCTTCAGAAAGGAGGTTTTCTGCACGTATGATGCCAGGAGTGACAGGGCTAAGGGTTCGTCGTCAACGATCCAACAATTGAGTATCATGCTGTTGTTTTTTTGTATCTATCAATAGTGTGGTTGTGTAGGTGTCTTTTTCAATGGTGGTCTTCCACTGATAGTTGCCGGGGTAAAGCAGTTCGAGTCTCTTTTTCACCAGTTCGAGGCCGATGCCGCTCCCGCTTTTGTCTGATCCTGTTTTCGGGAAATAACTGTTCCGGGAGATAAATTCTACTTTTCCGCCGGGGTGTTCCCGGAGCGAGATGTCGATAAACGAGGGTTTCTCGCCGCTGATGCCGTGCTTAAAGGCGTTTTCTATCAGTGAGATGAATATTAGGGGTGATATGGGTGTGTTTCCCGGTTCGGCATAGGATATGTCGGTGGTCAGCTTTACGTTGTCGGACAGGCGTATCCGCATCAGGGCTATGTAGTTGCGCATGAATGCGGCTTCCTGACGGAGGGGGACGTATGTTTGATTGTTCTCGTAGAGCAGGTGGCGCAGCATTTTGCTCAGATCCATCACGGCTTGCTGTGCGCGGGGGGGATTGAATTCTATCAAGGCATAGATATTGTTCAGCGTGTTGAGGAGGAAGTGGGGGTTGATCTGGTTTTTGAGGTTTTGCAGTTCGGCTTCTGATTTGGCTTTTGCGAGTTCTTTGCGTTCGCTGTCTACTTCGAACCAGCGTACGGTCATCTTCAGCGCGACGCTCAGACCGGCCATCAGGAACAGGGAGGTGGAATTGCGTACCAGAAAGAGTCTTTGCAGGTTGCCGCCCGGTCTTATGCGTCTTTTCACTCTCAGCTCGGGCATGAGTGCTTCGATCAGATCCCGTCCGTAGTACATCAGGAATGCTGTCGCTATGATAAGCAGCAGGTTGCTGAGGATAAATTCGCGGGTCTTCCCCCGGTAGAGGAGTTTGTTGATCAGAAGGGTGTAGTTGAGGTAGAATACGAGCATGAATCCCAGCATCTCGGAGAGTGACCGGACGAAGAATTTCCAGTAGAATATGTGTTCGGAGTCCATGAAAAAGTAGGGGAGTATGTAGATTACTCCCCACAGCAGGATGTGCATTAGTACGTTGTTTCGCGTTCTCCCTTTTTGTTTTGACTTTGGCAATTGTTCCATTATGTTTTGACTGTTTTTTATCCTCCTCCGAAGCCGCCGGGGCCGCCGGGCGGACGGTTGCCGGGTCCTCTTCCGGGTCCTCCTCCCCAGGCTGGTCTTTCGGGCATCATTTCTTCGCGTGTGGCGCCGCCTTTGAAGATGTTGAACCGGTACACGATATGAACCATAAAATAGGTTGTGAGCGTGTTGGTTGTCGTGTCGCGTATGTAGTTGGACGTTACGCTTCGGCTGATGTTGCTGCGCTGTTGCAGAATGTCATATATTTTAAAACGGATGGTGGCGTTCTTTTGTTTCAGCAGCGTTTTCTGCAGGGAGGCGTTCCATAGCCATTCGTTTTGCTGGAAGCCGTCGGCGTAGCCTGAATTGGTGGAGTAGTTGATGTCGCTTTCCAGCGTCAGATTCCACGGCAGGTAGAGGGTGGCGGCGAGGTTTCCGCCATAGTTGACGTATTGCTGGTCTGCCTGCCTTTCGAGGCTGTTGGTCACATTGTTGAAGTTGAGGTTTCCGCGGACGGAGATGTCGAACCGGTCTGAACGGTAGTTCAGTCCGAGTGCTTCCATCAGCGAAAGCTGACGGTTTGTATTCCGGTCTTCAGCGGTGAATTCTTTTGATTGGCTGTCGCCGGTTACTGACTTGGAATATCCGTATCTCCGGTTGTATCTGGCCATGGACATGGAGAATATGGAGTATTTGATATTCTTCAGCGGGACGTTGAATATGGCTCGTCCGTCCACATTCCAGTTTCCCGAGGCGTTGCGCCAGGTTGATTCTTTGCGTCCGGTGGTGACGTCGGTGATGGTGGCTGACACGATGTCGTTTGCCAGATAGCTTCCGTTCAGAAAGGCTGATATGGAGCTGGCTTTTTCCGGGTTCGAGCGCTGGTAGCGTACGTCGAGCCGGTGCTGAAATGAGGGTTTCAGGTCGGGGTTTCCGTAACTGACATTCAGCGGGTTTGAAACGTCTACTACCGGCGAAAGCTGTGTCACCGTGGGCTGATCGGTATTCCCCCAGTAACGCAGGCGGAGGTTGTGGGTGCGGCTCCAGCGATAGTTGAACTGTGCCATGGGGGCGTAATTGATGACGTCTTGCCGTGTATCGTATATCTGTTTTGCTCCGATGAATGTTTTGCTGCGGGAGGAGGCCGGTTCTGCCGTAAAGCCGAACATGTAGTCGTAATTTTCTCTCACGGCCCTGAAGTTCACTTCGATCTCCTGATTCGTGAAGCTGTTTTCGAGTCGCTTGCTGTAGAGTGAATCGAGTATTGTATAGGCGCCGGCGCTGTCACGGGATCGCGTGTCTTTGTCTGATTCCGACACATTCCGGCTGTATTCGTAGGCGAGTTGCAGGAAGTTATTTGTCCCGACCGGTTCCACGTAAGAGATGTAGGCGCGTCGGGAGGTGTTGTCGTTCGTGTTTGTAAAGCGCTGATCGATGAGGTCGTCGGGGCGCGTTTCGTTATAAAAGGTGCCGGAGCGGCTGCTTCCCCTGTTTTCCGCTTCGCCTCTGTTGATGCGCAACTGGGCGCTCAGTACCCGTCCCTCCTTTCCCAGCTTGCGGCTTATGTCCAGGTTTCCGCCGTAGTTTTTCCCGTTTCCTTCCGAGAGGTATTCCGAGTTACCGTGATTGACGGTATCGCCTGAGAGTTCGTTCCGCGTATGAAATGTGTCCGTCTCGCTGCGGTCGTTGCCGGTAAATGAGATGTTCGGACGGAAGATTAGGGTGGTGGCTTCGTCGGGATTCCATTCCATCCGGAGGTCCATGTTGAAGTTGCGGCTTTTGCTGTTTGACCGGCTGCTCTCTTCTTCCAGCGTGTTGCCTGCGCTGAGGATGTTTTGGGTGAATACGTCGGATTCCACATCGGTGTCGGTGTGGCCGTAACGTATATTTCCTCCGATCTTGAATTTCGGGGAGAGTTGTGTGCTGAAGTTGCCGCCCGTGTTCAGCGACGTGGATATGCCGTCTCTTGCTCCGAACAGGCGGCGTCCTCCCCCCATATTGCCGAACATGGCTCCGGCCAGGTCTGAAAAGCCGGCGTTGTTGGTATTGTTGATTCCGCCGAGGAAGGTGTACTGATTCTTATCCTTCATATAGTTGGCCATGCCGTTGGCTTCGTAGCGGCCTTTGCTCCCGTATCCGGCGAAGGCGTTGCCGAAGAGTCCCTCCTTCATGCCGGGGCGCACGAGCAGGTTGATTACGTTTTCCTCTTCACCGTCGTCGAATCCGGTCATCTGCGCCATCTCGGTTCTCCGCTCAAGCACCTGCAACTTTTCCACCATCTTTGCCGGAAGGTTTTTGGAAGCGACCTTGGGGTCGTCGTTGAAAAACTCTTCGCCGTCCACCAGTATTTTCCTGATCTCTTTTCCGTTTACGGTAATCTTTCCGTCGTCACCGATTTCCACGCCGGGCATTTTTTTCAGCAGATCCTCCACCACGGCGCTCTCCGTCACCTTGTACGAATCCGCGTTATACTCCAGCGTATCCCCCTTTACGGCAATCTCCGGCGCCTTCGCCGTGACCACGGCTTCCGACAGAAGGATGTTGTCGCTTTCCAGAGCGATGTCTCCCAGCCGCACGTGCGGGGCGGACGAGGTCACCCGTACGTCCCGGAACATGTCATGATACCCGATAAAGGATATGTGTACGATGTAGTCACCGTTCCCCACCGGCACGGTGAACAGTCCCTTTTCACCGGAAGCTTTTCCGGCGACAAAACTGCTGTCATTCAGCTTCAGCAGGCGCACGCTGGCCATCGTCACCGGCTCGCCGGACTCTTTGTCCGTCACCCTTCCGGAAACGGATCCGTTTGTCTGCGCCTGTCCCGTGAATGAGGGAAGAGTCAGCAGAACGGCTATTGCAAAAACACAAAACTTCTTCATCTTAAAAGCATTTCAAATAAACCCGCGGCAAAAATAATGCTGTCGGCAGGTTTCCGCAAAAGAAATAGATAAACCTCTCCATTTTATCGACTAACAAACGTTTTCGGGTGATCAGGCCACCCCCGGCCATTAGAAGTGAAGAAGCGGAGAAGAGAAGAAGAGCGCCCAGAACAATTAGCTCGGGGAGCGCCCGAGTGGCAAGGGGCGGGAGCACCCGCCCCGACGAGCGATTTCTTTATTAATTGTCTGAACTGTGATTTATGTGATTTATGTGATTTATGTGATACCGTCGCTACGCGACGGCCATATATATAATGTACAGGGCAAGGCCATGCCTTGCCCTGTTTTCTTTCGTTCGTCGGGGCGGGTGCTCCCGCCCCTTGCCACTCGGGCGCTCCCCGAGCAGTATGTTTTTGTGGAATATTTAACGCTGACGCTGTTTATCTGACACGACCTTTCTTAACTTCTCCACTTCCAAACTTCTAAACTGTTGCGCTGCACGAACCGGCTTCCCTCCATACGGGCGGAATAAAAATTATAATCTGTCATGATTATTTTATATTTTTGTGCGGATTTGTGTTTTCACTGCTTAATAACAATCAAAATGGCAAATAACAAACTGCGCGATGACGCGCTCGCTTATCATACACAGGGACGTCCCGGAAAAATAGAAGTCGTTCCCACGAAACCTCACAGTTCGCAGCGCGACCTCTCGCTCGCCTACTCGCCCGGCGTGGCCGAACCGTGTCTGGAAATAGAAAAAGATCCGCAGGCGGCTTACGATTATACGTCGAAGGGTAACCTGGTGGCCGTCATCTCCAACGGAACCGCCGTACTGGGACTGGGTAACATCGGCGCGACGGCCGGAAAACCGGTAATGGAAGGAAAGGGACTTCTCTTCAAAATATTTGCCGGTATCGACGTCTTCGACATCGAGGTGAACGAAAAGGATCCCGAAAAATTCATCGAAGTGGTGAAAGCCATCTCTCCCACATTCGGCGGCATCAACCTGGAGGACATCAAGGCGCCGGAGTGTTTCGAGATTGAAGAGCGGCTGAAAAACGAACTGAGTATTCCCATCATGCACGACGACCAGCACGGCACAGCCATCATCTCCGCCTGCGGACTGCTGAACGCGCTGGAACTGAACGGCAAACAGATCGGAGAAATCCGCATCGTGGTGAACGGGGCGGGAGCGGCCGCCAATTCCTGCACGCAACTGTATATCTCCCTGGGCGCCAAACCCGAAAACATAGTGATGCTCGATTCGAAAGGGGTAATTAACACTTCGAGAACCGACCTCAACGACCGAAAGAAACCGTTTGCCACCACCCGCCGCATTTCCACCCTGGCGGAGGCTATGAGGGAGGCCGACATGTTTCTCGGCCTGTCCGTCGCCGACGTGCTCACCCCGGACATGCTGCGGTCGATGAACTCCGACCCCATCGTCTTCGCGCTGGCCAACCCCAATCCCGAAATCTCTTACGAAGCGGCCATGTCATCCCGAAGCGACATCATTTTCGCCACGGGGCGCTCCGACTATCCCAACCAGATCAACAACGTCCTGGGCTTCCCCTACATCTTCCGCGGAGCGCTCGACGTGAGGGCTACCTGCATCAACGAGGCGATGAAGGTGGCCACGGTCTACGCCCTGGCGGAACTTACCAAAAAGGCCGTTCCCGACGTAGTGAACGCCGCATACAGCACCCGGAAACTGAGTTTCGGCAGAGATTACATCATCCCCAAGCCGCTGGATCCGAGACTGCTCACGACCGTCGCCCCGGCAGTGGCAAAGGCCGCCATGAAATCGGGCGCAGCCCGCAAACCCATCACCGACTGGGAACAATACGACCACACGCTGCGAGACCTGATGGGTTTGGACAACAAGATGATCCGCCGCCTGTTCGAAATGGCACGTCAAAACCCCCAACGGGTAGTTTTCTCCGAAACCAACCACCTCAACATGCTCAAAGCAGCCGAAACTGCGTATGCCGAAGGCATCTGCAAACCCGTTTTGCTGGGAAATGAGGAAAAGATAGCCAAAGTAGCGAAAGAAAACCAAATCAGCCTCGAAGGGATCGAAATCGTAAACCTTCGGCACGACCTGGAAGAGGAGCGGCGACTGCGCTATGCAGAGATCCTCGCCCGGAAGCGGAAACGGCAGGGTATGACCTTCGACGAGGCCGCGGAAAAGATGTTTGAACGGAACTACTTCGGCATGATGATGGTGGAGACGGGCGACGCCGACGCCATGATCACAGGCGTATTCAGCAAGTATGCCGACACCACCGACATCGCCAAAGAGGTAATCGGCATCCGTGAAGGATCGAATCACATCGGCGCCATGCACATCATCAACACCAAAAAGGGCGTACTCTTCCTCGCCGACACGCTCTTCAACCGTCACCCCGACGTCGACGCGCTGACAGACATTGCCCGGCTCGCCAGCGCCACCGTCAAATTCTTCGCGCACGACCCCGTGATGGCCATGATCTCCTACTCCAATTTCGGCGCCGACTCCGCAGGCAGTCCCGCCAGCGTGCACAAAGCCGTGGAGACGCTTCACGAAAAATACCCCGAACTGCTGGTGGACGGAGAGATGCAGGTAAATTATGCCCTCAACCGGGAACTGCGCGACAAGAAATACCCCTTCACACGCCTGCGCGACAGGGAGGTGAATACGCTGATATTTCCCAACCTCAGTTCGGCCAACGCAGCCTACAAGCTGCTGAGGGAGACCGGCACGAACGACGTCATCGGCCCCATTCAGATGGGACTGAACAAGCCGGTGCACATCCTCGACGTGGAAACACACGTGCGCGACATCGTCAACATGGTAGCCGTAGCGGTGATTGACGCCATCGTGGAAGAAAACATCCGGACAAACCGTCTCTCCAGAATCGAGTAGATCCGGAACAGGAAAACAGGCGCCGCGGCAAACCCGTCTCTTTGCCGGGCGGAACCGAACATAATAAACAGAGATTGAACCCGAATTAAAACAGAGTAATCATGATGGAAAAAAGAAAAAAATTTATTCTCCCCGAAGCGGAGATTCCCACACAGTGGTACAACGTGACGGCTGAAATGAAAACCAGGCCGCAACCCCTGATCAACCCGCAGACGAAAGAACCGTTGAAAGCGGAAGACCTCTATCCCCTCTTCGCCGAAGAACTGTCGCGTCAGGAGATGAATCAGACCGATGCATGGATCGATATTCCCGAAGAGGTGAGGGACAAATACAGGATTTACCGCCCCAGTCCGCTGGTACGCGCCACCGAACTGGAAAAGGCCCTCAATACGCCGGCGCATATCTACTTCAAAAACGAAAGCGTAAGCCCCGTGGGGTCACACAAACTCAACTCGGCACTGCCGCAGGCCTATTATAATAAGGTGGAAGGTATCACCAACATCACCACCGAAACCGGCGCGGGACAGTGGGGGACGGCCCTGGCATTCGCCGCCAGGACGTTCGGGCTGGAACTGGCCGTCTATATGGTGAAGATCAGCTACGAACAGAAACCCTATCGCCGCTCGCTGATGCAGACCTGGGGCGCACAGGTGATCGCTTCCCCAAGCATGTCCACCCGGGCAGGCAGGAAAATCCTCACCGATCATCCCACCTATCAGGGGAGCCTCGGCACGGCCATATCCGAAGCCATCGAACTGGCCATGCAGACGCCCAAATGCAAATATACGCTGGGGAGCGTGCTCAACCACGTAGCGCTTCACCAGACCGTCATCGGCCTGGAAGCCGAAAAGCAGATGGCGATGGCGGACGAATATCCCGATGTAGTGATCGGCTGTTTCGGCGGCGGATCCAACTTTTCCGGCATCAGTTTCCCGTTCCTTCGCCACAACATCGCCGGGAAAACCAATACACGCTTTGTAGCGGTCGAACCGGCCTCCTGCCCCAAATTGACCAGAGGAAAATTCCGGTACGATTTCGGCGACGAAACCGGCTACACGCCCCTGATACCGATGTATACGCTGGGACACCGGTTCGCGCCGGCCAACATCCATGCCGGCGGACTCCGCTATCACGGCGCCGGCAGTATCGTAAGCCAGTTGTTGAAAGACGGGCTGATAGAGGCGGCAAGCATCAAACAATTAGAGACATTTGAGGCAGGCGTACTTTTTGCCCGTACCGAGGGGATCATCCCCGCCCCCGAATCGGCCCATGCCATAGCTTTCGCCGTTCGCGAAGCGCTGCAGGCCAGGGAAGAGGGGAGGAAGAAAGTGATCCTGTTCAACCTGTCGGGACACGGACTGGTAGACATGAGCGCCTACGATCAGTATCTGGCGGGAGACCTGTCAGACTACGCCGTCTCTGACGAGGAAATAGAAAGATTTTCTGCGGAATCCTGACTCCGCAGGGGCTGTCCGTGGCGGACGGACAGCCGGGAGGGGGTGAAAAATAGCACAAATAATTTGGAAGTTTCATTTTTACCCTCTATCTTTGACCATGTAAAATTGAATGAGATATTGCCGCATTGGTCGATTGGGAAACTCATCAATTGCATTTTAGAACCGAGACTCGTTTTTGGCGTCAATGGCGGGCCGCAGCCTTCGGGATTCCGGTTTCACCGGAGCAGCGGATTACAAAGAGGCCAAAACACTCAAATCCTGTCATAGGGAGTTTCGTCTTATTCCACCGATGCGGCTTCTTCATAGAAAGGCAGATTTGCAAGCGGATTATTTCTAATTGCAGTCTGCTTTTCCCTTTTAACAGGCAGCGCACGAAGCGCGAACGGCACACGCGCAGCGAACTAATAAGAATGAACAATAGAATAAAAGATTACCTGGAACTGTTTCTTACCTTTTTCAAGATCGGCTCCTTCACCTTTGGTGGAGGATACGCCATGATACCCCTTATCCGAAATGAAGTTCGCCGGAAGGGGTGGCTGGAAGACGAAGAATTTATGGATATGCTTGCAGTCGCCCAGTCCATGCCCGGGCCTGTCGCGCTGAATACGGCGCTGTTCGTGGGGAGCAAGCGGTTGGGATTCAAAGGGAGCCTCTTTTCGGGGGCAGGCGTCATTTTGCCTTCCTTTACAGTGATCCTGCTCATTGCCGCCGTTTTCACCCAGTTCAAGGATAACCCCGTGGTGGAACGCATTTTCAAAGGGATACGTCCCGCAGTGGTAGCGTTGATTGTCGCCCCGCTGTCGAGTCTCGGCAAATCGGCGGGGGTACGGTGGAAAAACCTCTGGATTCCCGTTGTCGTGGCGCTTGCGGTCTGGCGGTTGAACGTCTCGCCCGTGTATATCGTTCTCGCGGCCATCCTGCTGGGAATATTCCGCTTTATCTGTCTGATGAAAAGGGGTGTGGACAAATAATATGGAACTGTTACATCTTTATCTGACGCTGTTCGCGTCATTCTTCAAGATCGGGCTGTTCGGCTTTGGCGGCGGATATGCCATGCTGCCGCTCATACAGCACGAGGTGGTGGCCACGCATCAATGGATCTCCGTAAGCGATTTCACCGATATTGTGGCGATCTCGCAGACTACGCCGGGGCCTGTCGCTTTCAATTCGGCCACCTACATCGGCTACTCTGCCGTCACGGAGGCAGGGTTCTCATCGGGTTACGGGGTGCTCGGTTCGGCCATCTGCACCTTCGCGGTAAGTATTCCCTCGCTTATCCTGATGACGATCGCCACAGCCTTTTTCCTCCGCCTCAAGAATAATCCCTGGATACAGTCAGCTCTCTCGGTACTGAAGCCGGCCATTATCGGGCTGATCGCCTCTGCCGCGCTTATATTGATAACCCCGTACAATTTTGTCGACTATAAAAGCTATATTATTTTCGGAGCGGTATTGGTAGCATCCGTCAGAAAAATAAATCCGATCCTGCTCATTTTCCTTGCCGGTGCAGCCGGCCTGATTCTCTACTGATTTTCCCCTGCGTTTTATTTGCCGTTTATTACCGGTTAAAGGCAAAAGTAATTCAAGCCGGCAATAGCGGGATATAACAAAGAGACAACAGGTGTTGATGAGGTATGTGATGATGTGAAGTGGAGATAACCAGCTCGGGGAACGCCGGAGCGGCAAGGGGCGGGAGCACCCGCCCCGACGAGCGAAAAAGCATTTTCCACTTTCCACTTCGCAGGGGCGTTGCCCCTGTGACCCCACCGGCTTTTTTGTCTTGACACAAAA
>JAIRSV010000043.1 GCA_031255275.1 Proteiniphilum sp. | reverse complement strand
CGTTCTACCGTTTTTATCTTTTTCATTGCCCGCTTCACGCAGCATGCATTTTGTGTACCTGCGAAGGCGTCTTCAGCCCCAGCGACCAGTGAGGACGCAATTCGTTATACGTCCTTATGGCGCAGGAACATGCCGAAAGCGCCTGTCCACAGTTATTAAAGGTCGTATCCAGTAAAAATTCGTCTTTGAGGATTCCGTTTACACGCTCGGCCAGTCCGTTTTCGTAACAGTGGTTGACTTCCGTCATGCTGATCTTTATTCCGTTCTTTTGAAGCAACTTTACATACTCATGACTGCAATACTGAACCCCTCTGTCCGAGTGATGTATCAGGCCATCCATGTCGCCCCTGTTTGACTTTAATGCCTTTGTAAGGGCTTCCATCGCGCCTTCTATCGACAGGCTCCGGCTTAACGACCAGCCAACGATCTTACGCGAATACATGTCGGTGATCAGGGCCAGATATGCAAAGCCTTCCAGCGTGCGAATGTATGTTATATCGCTTGCCCATACCTGATTGCGGGCTGTTAACGGCTCGTCCGGAACACAGTTCTTCCATTTGTGAAAATGATGATACACATGACAAACATTTTCAACTCTCAACTTTCCACTTTCCATTAATGAAGCTCCCGCCCCTTGCCGCTCCGGCGCTCCCCGAGCTGGGTTTCGCTCCCCGAGCAATTGTTTTTGTGGGTCACATTATCTCATCAACACATCCCCGTCATTCCGCACTGTGGCAAAATGCTACGGGTGAATATGTGCGGCTGAAGCGGGTGCAGCAAACAAAAAGGACAGCGTTCCCCCTCAAAACAGCGTCAACATGCTGTTCTTTTGGCAGGATAAGTGTAAATTTGCACCTTTTTTCAAAACGAGCATTGTATATGACAAGTATGAATCTGGTGCTTCGGCCGTCGAGCAAAGGCAACAATCACAAAGGCAGCCTGTCCCTGCGGCTGATCCACAATCGCCGCGTAAAAAGCATCACGCTGCCGGACTGTCGCCTCTTCGCCGAAGAGTGGGACAAGACGTCACAGACAGTAATCTACCCGGAAAATAATCCTCCGAGGGCGAAAGAACTGGAAATTATAGAACTGAAAATTAATACGGAGGTCGAAATCCTGCACAGCTTCATCGCCCACCTGCGAAGCCGGGGACACTACACCGCGGACGAACTGATGGAACTCTATCGCGAAAAAAAGGACAGCCGCAAACTCCTGGGCTTCGCCGAAAGCCTCGCCGCCGGCCTGGAGAGAAAAAACTGTCGCCGCACGGCACGCGCCTACCTCACCGCCGCGCGCGGCCTGATCAGCTTCAACCGGGGCGCCGACATCCCCCTGGAACAGATCAACCCGGCGCTGATGAAGGATTTTGAGAAACACCTCCGCGACCGGGGCAAACTGCCCAACACCGTCGCCTACTACATGCGCAACCTCCGGGCGATCTACAACAAAGCCGTGGAATCCGGACGCATCATCAACCGCAAAGGCGAAAAACCATTTGCCGGCATATCCACCGCCGTCGCCCGCACCATGAAGCGGGCACTCCCCCTGGAAGAACTTCAGGCACTCCACGCCCTCGACTTCGACCGGCTGCTGCCCCGCGGACGCAAAACGGAACAGCAACAGATCCGCCTCCTGAACCTTCAGCGCAGCTGGCGCTACTTTTTTTTCTGCGTCTTCGCACGCGGCATGTCGTGGGTCGACATGGCCTACCTCCGCAAAGAAAACATCCGGGGCGGCGTGATCCGCTACTGCCGAAAAAAAACCGGTCAACAGGTAGAAGTCAGCCTCACACCCGAACTCAACAACCTCATCCGCACCTTCTCGCACGAAGTAGCCGGCTCCCCCTACGTCTTCCCCATCATCCTCAACAACGGGAAAAATCCGGCCCTTCAGTACGAAACCGCCCTGAGAACGCAGAACAACCGCCTCAAAGAACTGGCAGCACTGGCCGGCATCGACCGGAAGATAAGCACCCACGTCGCCCGCCACAGCTGGGCCTCGGTCGGCAAGACCGAAAACCTACCCACACGGGTAATCAGCGAAAGCCTCGGACACACCTCCCCTGAGACAACCCTCATCTACCTCGCCCTCCTCAACAACCGGGTACTGGACGAGGCTAACGAACGCGTCGTGAAAGCAATCAAACGCCCGTTCCACCGCACCGGGATGGCTCATGAGGGTTAAACTATTGGCAATAATTCCCCCAAAAACGGCAAACTAAGAATATTTAAAACTCTTTAAGCCGGACGAAACACATACTTTTGTATCTTTGTGATAAATTAAAAAAGTGACACCCGTTACACTTCCGGCACTTAGTAAGTGTCGGTCGGCAAAATCGCCGAAAGGCAACGTATTGAAAGTTACAGTATTAAAAAATCTTCGAATCACCAAGTCCGGCAGTTTGTGCAACATTTGTGAAACAGCTCCGCAACAACGCCGAAAATCAAAAGGCGGAAAACCGAATATAAATGATTGAGATTACGGCAATACGAAGGTCAAAACGGCAATAAGCCCGGGTAAAACAGTAAAACATTTGTAAAACAGGCTGACAGTCAATAAAATTCAAGCGAAATGGCAATATTGAACATGGATGAACATCTGGATTGCTTCTACTACGACAAAACAGAAAATCCGCAAATAGAATTAATATCCCTCCCCAAAGGATATGAAGAAACACGCAAAGTAATCAACAACGAAGTACTGTTCTTCATGGAAGGCAAGCTGAAATACCAGTTCCGCTCATTCCCGGCCGTCTACGGCTCCAAAGGACAAATCCTGTTCGTCCCCGCCGGCGGAACCTTCTCATGCAAAGTCATGAACAATACCGAAATAATAATATTCAGGCTCCGCAGCCACATACAGCTCTGCGAAAACTTCCAGATCGAAAAACTGTATGGCCTCGGCACCACCGAATCCGACGGCGAATACAAACCACGCACCAAACGCCTGAACTGCCTGGAAATAAAACCCTGCGTATGGCGCTTTCTCGACGCCCTGGCAGACTACCTGAGCGACGGAATAAAATGTCGCTACTTCTTCGAACTCAAAATAAAAGAACTGTTCCACCTGCTGCGCCTCTACTATTCGCAGGAAGACCTTCACGACTTCTTCTACCTTATATTAAGCGGCGACACCGCCTTCTCCGAATACGTCCGGAAACGCTGGACAAGATTCCGGAACATAAAAGAAATGGCCGGATCGCTGAACATGACGCAGAAACAATTCTCAAACAAATTCAAAACCGTCTTCGGCGTGACGCCCCACAAGTGGGTAACGGAAGGCCGAGCCAAAATGGTACTCGACGAACTGACCGCAACCAACAAAAGCTTCAAACAGATAGCCTTTGAACTGGGATTCTCTTCCGAACAGCAATTCAGCAAATTCTCGAAGAAAGTATTCGGAAAAACAGCCAAAGCCCTACGCGTATCCGTCAAAAGAAAGACCGAAAAGCAATAAACAAAAAAGAAAGAAAGGAGAATTTCGACAAAGCATATCCGGAATAATCCGCATATACTGCAACCTGAAAACATGTGTAAAAGAAACGGGACTTTCTGACACTTACTAAGTGTCGGAAGCAAAACAGCCACCCCCACCCCATCCGAAACACACAGCAAAAACAATCATAAGAAACAGCAAATGAAAAACTTAACACCCCCCCTGACCCTACAGAAAAATGACATAACAGGCTTAACAGGCCGGTAAACTCGAAGATCATCGGGATTAACAGAGAACAAAATATGACAACAGAAAAAAACACAAACACACCGTTGAAACCACTCTGCCTTCTGGCGCTGGCAGTATCACTCACAGGCTGCACAGACAACCATCAGGACGAATATGACGCACTTTATCCGATAACGGTACAGGCCTGCGTGAGCGGCTCGAACACCAGACTTGAATCCGGCAGCATAAAAGACCTGTCACTGTTCGTATTCGACCGAAACTACCGCTTCATGTACAAAATAGAAACAGGCACAGGCAAAGAAATCACCATTCGGAAACCCGTCGGCGAAAGCCTGCACATCGTCACATGGGGCAACCTCGCAGAAGGCGCCCAGACCCTCACCGAACCGAAGCCGGGAGACCGTCCGGACGCCTGTCTCGTAGAATTGCAGCCCCGCGTCCGAACGTCCGTCCCCCCCTGCGCCGGTTCACCGGGCGATCTCTTCCGGGGAGAAATCACCCTCTCCGACAACGAGCGCGACGGAGAGAAAAAACTGTCCATCTATCGCGAAGTAGGCAGCATGACCGTAACCCTGCAAAACCTGGAGAACTGTCCCGGTTACGATGACGGCAATTTCCGCCTGACCGTGCACGAAACTCACTCCATGATGAACTTCAAAGGAGAGCTGCAGGGCGACATGATTGCCTATCTGCCGGCCGGATCCATCGACGGAAAAAGATATTGTACCCCCCCCTTCAACATGTTCCCCGGAGAAAGCGTCAGGATAAGCATACACCACGGCGACCGCCATATCGCAACCGTTTCGGCGGACAGGCGCGGAGAGCCGATAACCGTCGAAAGAGACAGACTCACCAAAGTCCTGATAGACCTGGAAACGGCATCGAGCGTGACGGCAGACGTGGAAGTAGCCGGCTGGATGCGCTACGAAATGGAAAAGGAGTTCTGACCCCGCGAACAGTGTTGACGGAACGAAACGGAATGATTCTCACAATGAAACCCCAAATTACCTCCCGATCTGAACAGGACAGGCCCGAACAGCGAAATGCGGCCGTCACATTTCCGATGAGACGGATCAGTACCGCAGACGGATTCGCCGTTCGCCTCTGCCGAAAAAATCTCCCGACATTGCGGGTGCAGAGTCTTGTATGCACAAGCTCTGACCCGCGGGGAGATTGAACCCAAACGTAGTTAAGTAATAAAACTACGTTGTTTTTATTGTTATGGGAAGCTGACCCGGGATGGGACGGCTTCCTTTTTGTTTGCCCGGCCCGTGCACGGGCCATCATGCTCCCGCCCGAAACCGCAGCACGGAAAGGGTAACGTACAGCGGGATACCCGTCTCCGCCGGGCAAGTTTTCAACACGCTGTTTATAACTTCCGGAAAAGTATGACCCTTAAAATTCATGCAAGAAAAAATTACTCCTTAACTTTACGGTCATTTAGCAGAAAACAGTCTTTGAAGATGGAGAAACAGAAACGAAAATCCGCAGTGAAAGTTGTTGAAAAAACGGTTGTCGCACCCGATCTCGGCAAGCTCCCCCCTCAGGCCAGGGAACTGGAAGAGGCGGTGCTGGGTGCACTGATGCTCGAAAAGGATGCCTATTCCATTGTCAGCGAGATCTTGAGACCGGAAAGCTTTTACGATCCCTCCCACCAGTTGATTTATGATTCCATTCAGGGTCTTGCCATGCAGCAGAAGCCGGTGGATGTGCTGACGGTGGTGGAAGAACTGAAGCGTCGGGGCGAACTGGAGACCGCCGGAGGTGCCGTATATATCGCCGAATTGTCGGAAAAGGTAGCTTCCGCCGCGCATATTGAATACCATGCCCGCATCATTGCCCAGAAGTTCATGGCGCGGGAACTGATCTCCTTTTCTTCGGACGTATCCCAGCAGGCATTCGACGAGACGGTGGATGTGGATGACCTTATGCAGGAGACCGAGGGACGCCTGTTTGAGATTTCGCAGCGGAATGTGAAAAAGGATGTGATTCAGATCAACCCCGTCATCAGGGAAGCGATGAACAGCATACAGATGGCCGCTAACCGGAAGGACGGGATGAGCGGTCTGCCTACCGGATTCAAGGAGCTGGACAAGCTGACTTCAGGGTGGCAAAATTCTGACCTGGTGATCATAGCCGCGCGTCCCGCCATGGGGAAGACGGCCTTTGTCCTGTCGATGGCGAAAAATATGGCGCTCGATTTCGAACAGCCGGTCGGCGTTTTTTCGCTTGAGATGTCAAACGTTCAGCTGGTGAACAGGCTGATCGTGAACGTATGTCAGATAAGGGGCGAGAGTATCAAGAGCGGTCGCCTTTCGGAGGATGAATGGGAACGGCTCGACAAGAATCACAAATTTCTCTACAATGCACCTATTTATATAGACGATACGCCCAGTCTCTCGGTCTTCGAGCTGCGCACCAAAGCGCGTCGCCTGGTGCGCGAACATAATGTGAAGGCGCTGATTATCGACTACCTCCAGCTGATGAATGCCAGCGGTATGAGCTTCGGCAGCCGCGAACAGGAGGTGAGTATGATCTCGCGTTCGCTGAAGGGGCTGGCCAAGGAGCTGAATATTCCGATCATCGCCCTGTCGCAGCTGAACCGCGGCGTGGAAGCGCGTCAGGGAGTCGAAGGCAAGAGGCCGCAGCTGGCTGACCTGCGCGAATCGGGCGCAATCGAACAGGATGCCGATATTGTCTGTTTCATCCACCGTCCCGAATATTACAGGATCACCGAGGACGAACGGGGTAATTCTCTGGTGGGTATTGCCGAGATCATTGTGGCAAAGCACCGTAACGGGCCGACCGGAATTGCCAATATGCGGTTTGATAATGAATATGCCCGGTTCCAGAATCTGGACGATTATGCCGTGGGCAGGAATTATGTGGAGCGTCCCTCCAGAATGAACGCGCACGCTAAAACGGCCGATTTGTCTGCCGGCGTTGCCGCACAGGGAAACGATCCGCTGCCGTTTTAACGGCATGTCTAATTGTGTTTAAATTGTTATAATTACTGTCAAACTGTTTCGCGCATGTCTCAAAGGCAAAGTGTAATCCAAATAATATTTCTACTTTTGTGCGTTAAGAGTTTATAAACAGCCCACATAAATTGAAGCTAAAAATGCATAACAGATTTGGTTTGAGTAAAATATTTTTGTCCGTTCTCTTTCTAACCGTATCATTTCTTTTTCTTTCGGCGCAGGAGCTGAAGTACAAAACGGTGAAGGTGGACGGACAGGCTTATTATGAATATACCGTTCAGCCCGGTGAAGGACTTTATGCCATTTCCCGTACATTCTCGGTTTCGATGGAAGATATTGTTCGGCATAATCCGGGAGCGGATAAGGCTTTGCATAAGGGTAACAGGCTGCTGATTCCGGTAACCGCCGGAGAAGAGAAGAAGGGAGAGACTTCCGCTTCCCGGCAGTCTCCGCCGACGGATCAGAATACGACTTTTCTGCACACCGTGGCGCTCGGGGAAACGGTATATGCTATTGCCAAAATGTATCACACGACCGTGGACGAGATATTCCGCCTCAATCCCGGCGCCGGGGAGGGGATCACCGAGGGCCGGACGCTGGTCATCCCGCAGCGTCGCGTCATCAGCAGCGAGAAGGAGGAGAACTATCGCTATCATACCATACTTCCCAAAGAGACGCTCTATTCCGTAGCGAAGACTTATTCCCTGAAGCCGAAGGATGTGATGAACGCAAATCCCGGACTGTCGGTGGAAACATTCCGGAAGGGGAAGACCATTCGCGTTCCCTTTTTCGAATCGTATGAGGTGATCCTGCCGTATGAGGAGCAGACGGTGAACATTGTTCACAAGGTCAGCAAGGGCGAAACGCTTTACAGCATCGCAAAGCAGTATAATACGGACGCCGGGGAAATCCGGCGGACAAATCCGTTTCTCTCGCAGGGACTGAAGACTGATATGGAACTGTTCATTTCGGTGAAGAGGAGTCTTGTGGATGATCCCGGGTCGAGTGTCAGCGAGGCGAACCGGCTGCTCAGTCAGCAGTCTCCGCTGCAAATGGTCAGCGTGATGAAGGTGGGATTGCTGCTGCCGTTTCTCGACGAGGCGAAAGGGACACATCTGCGGCTTCAGGAGTATTATGAGGGTTTTCTGCTGGCCGTGGAGAAGATGAAGAACAGCGGAGCGAATATAGAGCTGTATGTCTTCGAGACCGGTAAGGGTAACGATACGAAGAAGCTGCAAAGCTTGCTCGGAACAATGGAAATGCAGTCGCTCAATCTGATCGTCGGAGGGGTGAGCGATATTCAGATCAAGATGCTTTCCGACTTTTCCAGATCGCGCAACATAAAGTATGTGATTCCTTTCTCGCAGAATAACGGGGAGGTGCTGAACAACGGGAATATATTCCAGGTGAATCCGATACAGAGTCTGATCTATACGAAGGCTTCGTCGATTTTCCTCCAGACATTCCGTAATGCGAACATCATCTTTGTGCGGGGCGGGAAGAATGATAAGATAGAGTTTGTCGCCCTGCTGCAAAACGATCTTCGCCGGAATAATATCGGATACGAGAATCTGAATATGGAGGTTGCACCGGGCAATTCGATCCGTCCGCTGCTGAGCGGGAACCGGGAGAATGTGATCGTGCCTGCGAGCGGCGATGCGGATCTGCTGCACCGGATAACGGATGAACTGAAAAAGATGCCGGCACCGGGGTTCGCGCCTGTCGTCCGCCTGTTCGGGTATCCCGACTGGCAGGCCTATTCCGGTTTGAAGGAGGATTACAGTCTGTTTGGTACCTGTATTTTCGCTCCGTTCTTTGTCAACAGTCAGAGCGGCGACGTGGAGGCGTTCAAAAACAGTTTCCGCAAGTGGTACGGCAGAGACCTTCTGGATACGTTCCCCAGCTACGCGATGTGGGGATATGATACGGGGCTGTTTTTCATGACTGCGCTGCAAAATTACGGGAACAGCTTTGAGCAGGGTCTCGAACGGATGACTGTAAATTCTCTGCAATTCCCGTTTCATTTCGAGCGGTCAAGTAACTGGGGAGGGTTCATCAATTCAGGCCTGTATTTCATTAAGTATGGTCCGGACGGCAAAATCGTGAAAACGGACAGGAGCCGGTGAGTGACTGTCTGAAAATTGAGTATGTTTTATTATTATCCCCGCAAGTATTCCCGAATCATCATTAAGAGATAAAAGTCGATGAAATCATATCTTATTCCTGTTGTTTTGTGTCTTCTGATCTTTCCGGGCGTGACGTCGCTTCATGCTCAGCAGAAAGATCCGTTTAAGGGTGAACTGTATCTGGGGGTCGGCGCCGGCAGCCTTTTCTCCAGAATGGATTTTGTGCCGGGTGTGCCGCAGGTTTTCAGACAGGGAATCTTTGGCGGCGTGTCGGCAAAGTATATTTCCGAACAGAATCTGGGTCTTATCCTGGAGGTCAATTTTGCACAGCGGGGATGGAAGGAAGATTTTGGATCTTCTACCGACCTGTCTTACACCAGAACGCTTAATTATATCGAGATTCCGTTTATGACGCATGTTTACTTCGGGAAAGGGATACTGTTTTCGGTAAACGCCGGTCCGCAGATCTCTCTGCTCGTGGGTGACAGCCAGAAGATGAGCGAAGCGCTGTCGGATGACCTGGAGGCCCGAAGGGCCGACAATCCCGGAATGAGGATCGGGATGCAGTATGCGGGTATGTATAAATTGAAACCGGTTGATTATGGTTTGACCGGAGGGATCGGTATGATGTTTGGTACGGGGTTGGGTGACTTTAACCTGGAGGGGCGTTATTACTTCGGGCTGGGTGATATTTTCACCAGCCGGCGAAGTGATCAGGCTTATTTTTCGCGTTCGGCTTTCCGCGTGATGGAGGTGAAGCTTACCTATTATATCCGGATTTTTTGACGGGAGGAGATTTGCGAGGAACCTGATGAGCGGGTATGATTATTGAACCTGTAATTTCCAAAGAGAATAATTAATTTGAACAGACAATGAAAATAAATCATTTAATCGCGGCGACGCTTCTGGTATTTATGCCTGTTTCATGCAGCAGCGCCGGAAGGAAGGTCGCTTCAAGCGCGGCGGAGACCGGCCGGGAAACGGTGGGGAGTGACGCGGCGAAGACCGGCGATACCGGTACGGTTCATCTGACAAGGGATGACTTTATGACGAAGGTGGCCAATATAGAAAAGAATCCCGACCGGTGGGTATATCTGGGTGACAAGCCCTGTATCGTTGATTTCTATGCTGACTGGTGCGGCCCCTGCAAAATGATCGCTCCCATTCTGGAGGAGCTTGCCGCAGAGTATGGCGGAGAGATCCGTATCTATAAGGTGGATCTGGAGAGGGAACGGAAACTGGCAGCCGAGTTTGGCATCCGGAGCATCCCCTCGCTGCTCTTCTGTCCGTTGAACGGAGATCCGCAGATGATACGGGGCGCAATGCCGAAGGAGGAGTTCAAAAAGGCGATTGACAGTGTGCTGCTGAAGAAACCGTAAAACCCGGTAATCATCGGGTTTCGAATCCTCCCCGTCTCCGGGGAGTGTGTCATAGTAAAGGATTTGTAACTTATCTCTCAAACCATGGGGGGCGAATGTACCTGTGAAGGGCGCATCCGCTTTTTTTTTCGTACTTTTGCGCCTGCAAATCATGGCTGAAACAATGAAATCTATTCGGGATTATGAAATAATGGCGCCCGCCGGGTCTTACGAATCTCTCGCAGCGGCCATCCGGGGGGGCGCGAACTCCATCTACTTCGGCATAGAGGGGCTGAATATGCGGGCCAAATCTTCCGGCAATTTCACCGTGGCCGACCTGCATAATATTGCGGGTATTTGCCGCGAACACGGGGTGAAGGGCTATCTCACGGTCAACACCGTCGTCTATGACGGCGATATGGGGCTGATGCGGATGATCGTGGATGCGGCGGGAGAGGCGAATCTTTCGGCCGTCATCGCGGCCGACGTGGCGGTGATGATGTATGCCCGGAGTATCGGCATGGAGGTACATCTGTCCACTCAGCTGAATATTGCCAATATCGAGTCGCTGAGGTTTTACGCGCAGTTTGCCGATGTGGCGGTGCTGGCGCGCGAACTGAATCTGGAACAGGTGGCTGCCATTTGCCGGGAGATCGTCGAGAGGCAGATCAAAGGGCCGTCGGGCGAATTGATCCGTATCGAGATGTTTTGCCACGGCGCCCTGTGCATGGCCGTTTCGGGGAAATGCTACCTGAGCCTGCACGAAAAAGACCTCTCGGCCAACCGGGGCGCATGTAACCAGATATGCCGCCGGGAATACGCGGTGAGGGACAAGTCCGGAGAGATTGAACTGGCGATTGATAACGAATACATCATGTCGCCCAAAGACCTCAAGACCGTCCACTTCCTGAACAGGATGATGGAGGCGGGAGTACGGATATTCAAGATCGAGGGACGCGCAAGGGGCCCTGAATATGTGCGGGTGGTGACCTCGTGTTACAGGGAAGCGCTGGTGGCCTGTTGCGACGGCACTTATACGGAGGAGAGGATAAGGGACTGGGACGAACGTCTGTCCACCGTCTTCAACCGCGGATTCTGGGACGGTTACTACCTCGGGCAGCGGCTGGGAGAGTGGACGCACCGCTACGGTTCGGACGCCGCCAAACGGAAAGTGTATGTGGGTAAGGCCGTCAGGCACTTCGGAAGGCTCGGCGTGACGGAGTTTCTGGTGGAGGCGCAGCCGGTGAGGAGGGGTGACGAGTTGCTTGTGACAGGGCCTACGACGGGCGCCGTCTTCGTCACGGCCGGGGAGATACGGGTCGGAAGCGGCGCCGCCGCCGAAGCGGTGAAGGGGGACTGCTTTTCCGTCAAAACCGGTGAAAAGATTCGCCCCGGCGACCGGCTCTATAAAATGGAAGCGGCCCGCCGAAACGGGGCCGCCGATGAAAAGTGAGTGTATAATAACCGACAGAGGTTTCGGCACGTGCGTCATTCGGCCGGCCTCTCAATCCCTCTGCCCCTGTGTCCTATTGCAGGTAGAAGAAATTTCCGTCACCGAAGCACATGTCGAACCGTCCGTTCAGGAACGTTGCCGGTGAGCCGTCCACGATCGCTTTGAACGAGAATGTGCCGGACAGAACGACTCCGTTCAAGACCCTGTCTACATACAGATTCTGTGCACGCCTGACCATGAATGATCCCTCCAGTATCCTCTCCAAATTATAGGTATGCCTGTCGGAAGAATAGATGTCGGAGGATTGGAGGGTGACCGTACACGCATCCGGGTCGGTCAAATCGAAACTTTTACCGTTCAGGTCAAGCAGGCCGCTGAATGTCTCGGGCGCATATCCCGGAAGCGACAGCTTCAGCATGTAGAGATTCATCCCGTTGGCGCCGAACAGACGGATATGACAAATACCGTCATTCACCTCTATGGTTGACTGTTCATGTCCCTGTCCGGTGCTCACCGGCAATAATCCCCAGTAGAACCCGAAGCTGTTGTAGCCTTTCTCGGAATAGACGGGAAGTCCGGGATTTTCGCCGTCCTCGATAAATACCGAGTCGGAAATGCGATAGTCCGAAATGCGATCGCCATAGCATCCTGTCGCGGTGACAAGGATAAGCGTCAGTAATAACAGATTGATATACTTCATGAGTGATATTATTTAGACTTTTTTACTTTGATGAAAACAGGTTGATCGGGGCTGAAAATGTGATCTGTGCGCCGCCGAATGAGTGCGGAGTGAGCAGTGAGAAATTGTTTTCCGTGAGGATGAGCGGGGGAAACAGAAGTGTGAGCGAGAAATGAAACCCCTCCTCAAGGATGGCGCGCAGCCCCATGCCGGAGTAGACGTCCGAGAAAAGACCGGATGGCGCTCTGCCTGCTGCGGCAAATATCCCGACTTCGTATCTTTCCATTTCCGTTGAGGCGAAGTCGAGACTTCGCTCTCCGTGAATCTTCATCCCGACCTGTATGCCTCCCTTCAGGAAGGCCTGCCACCGGCTGGATTTCCAGTAGACGAGGTCTGCCTCCAGCGGGACGGTTATGTAGCCGAGGGTCTCCTTCATTTCGCGGAGGCGATAAAGCTCGACTCCCTGCTGCGAGGGGAGAAACAGGTAGAGTTGCGAGTTGTTTGACGATGAGAAGGGTGTGATCCGCTCGTTCACGCGGACGTAACGCAGTCCCGATGCGAGGGTGATCCGGTCGTTCCACAGGGATAGTTCCGGTTTCAGACCGATGAACTGAAGCTTGCCGGTACCCTCAGCATTTTCGCTTTCGAGCAGATATTCGGGCAGATAATGGCTTCTGGCCAGGCGAAATTCCCAGCGTTCGTCGATCTTTCCCGTCATCACAGTGGTGCCGGACTCTATTCCGATCCGGAAGCGGGGTGTTTGCTGCGCTTCAGCGGACAGCCAGACGCAGAGTGCTAACAACAGTAACAAGTTTTTTTTCATACGATTGGTTTTGTGTTTAATTTAGCGAAAACATGTATAATAAAGCATGTTTGTCTCTTAAGACGCGGAATTTGGGAAAACGTTGCGCGGGAATGAAAAAATATTGACTTTTTTCGTTCGTTGCGTTTCGCGCTGTCTGGGGGGTGAGGGTCGCGATGAGTTTGACTTTCTCTTCATGGCGACTGACGGTGCGAAAAAACCGTATACGGTTGTGGGCGGAGACTGCGGATACTTATATGCTGTTTCTCCGTATGAATCGGATTACATTTACCGGTATAAATTCAACGTATCTGATGAATCGTAATATATCGAAAAAACAGGAGGTGAGTGAAAAATGATAAAAAAAGAGCGTTTTTTGATAACGAATATACGGAAACAATCTTTTACCTTTGTATTCGTAAAGTGATCGCAAACTAACAACACTAAAAAAATCTTTTAATTCAATGATGAGAAAAATAGTTTTATCCGTTTTCTTCCTTTTCATGCTGGGATATGCGACTCTGTCAGCCCAGTCAATGAGCGATGCGCAGGTTTATGAGTATATCAAGGCTGCCGTCCGCCAGGGTAAGGAGCAAAATCAGATTGCCACGGAACTGGCGCTCAGGGGCGTGACCCAGGAGCAGGCCATGCGTGTGAAAGATACGTATGAGGAGCGTACCAGCCGAGTCCCGACTGTCGCGACGGGGAGTGATGATGAGCCGCGCCTGCGCGACGGTATGAGTATCGATGATACCAATATTCCGAGGAGTGACCCGTCGGTGGACAATGATCCGGTTTTCGGGCGTAACATATTCAATACCCGGAATCTTACTTTCGAGCCGAGTGCAAACCTGGCGACTCCGCCAAATTATCAACTGGGTCCCGGTGACGAGATTATTATTGATATATGGGGTGCCAGTCAGATTACGATCAGGGAAATTATTTCGCCTGACGGTACGGTGAACATTCAGAATATAGGCCCCATTTTCCTCAGCGGACTGACGGTGACGCAGGCTGGTGATTACATAAGAAAGACGCTGAACAAACGTTACAGCGGTATTGATGCGGCGGACTCGGATTCTGATATTCGACTGACGCTGGGCAATACGCGGACGATTCAGATAAACGTCATGGGGGAAGTCGTACAGCCGGGCACCTATTCGCTTTCTTCGTTTTCCACCGTCTTTCACGCGCTGTACCGCGCGGGGGGGGTGAACAGAATCGGCAGTCTTCGCAATGTGCAACTGATACGTAACGGTAAAAAGATCGCTACGGTGGATGTCTATGAGTTTATTATGAAGGGGCACGTACAGGATGATATTCGCATACAGGAGGGTGATGTGGTCATCGTTCCCGTGTATGAGGCGCTGGTCAGGATAAGCGGCAGGGTGAAGCGGGCTATGCGCTTTGAGATGAAAAAGGATGAAACGCTGGCGACGCTCATAAGCTACGCCGGCGGATTTGACGCTGACGCTTATACGCAGTCCGTACGCATTGTCCGCCAGAACGGGATGGAGTATGAAGTGAATACGGTCAAAGACGCGGAGTATGGCGACTGCGGGATACGTAACGGCGACGATGTGGAGGTTGGGGCTGTGCTGAACCGCTTCAGCAACAAGCTGGAGATTCGCGGTGCGGTATACCGTCCCGGAATTTATCAGTTGAGCGAGAACCTCAACACCGTGCGTGCGCTGATTGATGAGGCGCAGGGGCTGACGGGTGATGCCTTCCTTAACCGTGCCGTGCTGCACCGCGAACGGGAGGATTTGACGAGGGAGATCCTTTCGATCGACGTCAGGTCTGTCATGGACGGTACGGCTTCCAATATTGCTTTGCAGAAAAACGACAGTCTCTATATCCCCAGTATTCACGATATAGAGGATCGCGGCAATGTCACGATACACGGTGAAGTGGCCAGGCCGGGATCGTATGCTTATGCGGATAATATGACGATGGAGGATCTCATTCTGCTGGCCGGCGGACTGAAGGAGGCGGCTTCTACCATTCGTGTGGACGTGGCAAGGCGTCTCAAGGATCCGCTGAGCGTAACCAGTTCGGATACGATCGGCGAGATGACCAGTTTTTCGCTGAAGAATGGCTTTATGGTCGACGGAAAGCCGGAGTTCACCCTCCAGCCTTACGATGAGGTTTACATCCGTCGCAGTCCGGGTTACAGCGCGCAGCAAAACGTTTATATCAACGGCGAGGTGCTGTTTGAAGGTGCTTACGCTATGACGAACCGGGAGGAACGTCTCTCGGATCTGGTGCGGAAGGCGGGCGGCGCGACGGAGAAGGCTTACCTCCGCGGCGCAAAGCTGACGCGTGTGGCTAATGCCGAAGAGATCAAACGCATGTCGGATGCCATCCGCCTGATGCGCCGGCAGCTTGGCGATAAGATGATTGATTCTCTGGGTATCAGCATAAACAGTACCTTCACCGTCGGTATCGACCTGGAGAAGGCGCTGACGAAGAGCGGCGGAAGTGCTGACCTGATTCTTCGCGAGGGTGATGTTATTTCCATTCCCGTGACCAGCAACGTTGTCACGATTGACGGCGCTGTCATGATGCCGAATACGGTTTCGTTTGCGGAGAAAAAGAATATTAACTATTACCTGAATCAGGCAGGCGGTTATTCCGACAATGCCAGGAGGAGTAAGAAGTTCATCGTTTACATGAACGGTGAGGTGACGAGGGTGAGGGGCGACGGCAGAAACCAGATTGAACCTGGCTGTGAGATTATTGTCCCGAGCCGGGAGAGGACCAAAGTCAGTCTTTCCGAGGTGCTGGGTTTTGCCTCTACCTTCAGTTCACTGGGGCTGATGGCAGCGTCGGTGGCTAATTTGCTGTCAAGATAACTGTAACCGGATAACATATAATGATTATGGATGAAATTCAGTCTGCAAGAGGTTTGGATTCTCAGGAGTCCGAGATAGATTTACGGGAAATTCTTTATAAGGTTTTTTCCATACGCAAGGCGCTGTTCAGAGCTGCCGCAATCGGTTTCATACTGGGTATTGTGGTGGGATTCAGCGTGCCGCGGAAGTATAGTGTGCAGGTGACGCTGTCGCCTGAAATGGGTAACACCAAGCCGGGTGGTTTGTCGGATATAGCGGCTTCCTTTCTGGGTTCCGAGGGTTTAAAGAATGATGGTCTGGGGGCTTTGAATGCTTCTCTCTCTTCCGACATCGTCTCTTCCACGCCGTTTTTGCTGGAATTGCTTGCGATTCGGGTGCCGGCGTCGCCGGAGGAGGTTCTTCCGCTGGAGGCTTATCTGGAGAGGGAGCGTGCTCCGTGGTGGAGTTATATAATGAAGGCGCCGGGGTTGGTTATCAGTGGCATAAAGTCGCTGTTTGTGAAGGAGAAGGAGGTCGTGTCGGGTGATATACTGCATGTCATCTCCCTGTCGGAGGAGCAAGCGGAGATGTTGAAGTCGTTGAGGAAGTCGATCAGCGCGAATATGGACAAGAAAACCGGTGTCACGACTATTGCGGTCTCGTCTCAGGAGCCTGTTGTGGCGGCTGTTCTTGCCGATTCGGTTGTGAGGAAGCTTCAGGCGCGGATTATAGATTACCGTACGTCGAAGGCGAAGGAGGATTGTGATTATCTGGAGATGTTGTTTGAGAATCGCCGGGCGGAGTATTATGCTGCGCAGAAGTTGTATGCTGATTATGTGGATTCGCATGACAGGATTATATTGCAGAGTGTCCGGGTTGAGCAGGAGCGGTTGCAGAATGATATGAATCTGGCGTTTCAGGTGTATAATCAGGTGGCGAATCAGTTGCAGATGGCGCGGGCGAAGATTCAGGAGGAGAAGCCTGTTTTTGCTGTTGTGGAACCGGCGGTGATTCCGCTGGAGCCGTCGGGAATGGGAAAGTCTATGTATGCTGTGGTGTTTGTCTTTCTGGTGGTGGCAGGGGTTGCGGCCTGGCTTTTATTCGGGAAGAATCTCTGGATGGAGTTGAAGAATATGCAGTCGCAGGAGTCTTGACTATGTGATGATGTGATAATATGATAATGTGATTATAAGGGTTGGGATGGGATGGGTTTTATGTTCATGTTTGACAATGTGACTATGCAATGAGTTCTTCTTCATTTTTCACAAGCATAGTGCATTGGGGGGCGCCTTTCGGGGCGCCCTTTTTTTATGTGCTATTGCTGTCGAGAAGCGGAGAAAACCAGTTAGGGGAGCGCCCGAGCGGAAAGGAGAAAACCAGCTCGGGGAGCGCCGGAGCGGCAAGGGGCGGGAGCACCCGCCCCGACGAACGAAAAAGAATTTTCCACTTTCCACTTCGCAGGGGCTTTGCCCCTGGCCCCACCAACTTTTTTGTCTTGACACAAAAAAGTCGGCAAAAAAAGTCAAGACTGCGTCCGTATCGCTCAAAAAATGGGGCGTTTGCCGGCTAAAATCCTCATAACTCGCGCCG
>JAIRSV010000042.1 GCA_031255275.1 Proteiniphilum sp. | reverse complement strand
GACATTTATATTCGCGTCAAAATCTGAAGGCAAAGGACAGGCGGAAGTATTTGTCGAATGTTTCTATCGACTTAAACGAAAGCAGTAAAAAGAATATAATTTCTTTTTATCTGTCCGTGGCTAAAGTTAGAGGGTATCTGATAGCATGTATAGTTTTTTTAGATTATGTGCCGGCATTTGTGGCCGATGCGGTCTTTCCGTTTTTATTTTGGCTGAAACGAAGAATATAGGGGCGTCACCCCTGACCGGCGCTCCGGCCGAGGTCGGGTGCGAACGAGTAACAATCGAAGCGCATCACATGGAAATCAACCCCCTGCGGATAGCGTAAAAAGTAAGCCCTGAAACAGTTTTGATCCCCGTCTTCGCGATAATATTCTTCCGGTGCGTAAGCACTGTGTTGTGACTGATATGCAGCACCTCCGCAATCTCCTTGTTGAGGCATCCCTTCACGATAAGCCGCAAAATCTCCTCCTCGCGGTTCGTAAGCCGGTGACTGTCCTGGTGACCGTGCGGCAGCGGAAGCTCTTCGTTGGCAGCAAGCTGCAGGCGGATCTCCGCCGGATCCAGCTCGTCGAGCTTCGGGCGAAGTACCTTTTCGCGCAGCCGGTTGTGTACGGCAAGATCCCTTTCGAAAGAGTGGAGAGAAAAGATGACGGCATAAATAAGATTCTGGTTAAACTCGCGGGAAAGGTGCCTGATCAGGATATTCTTCAGGTCGCAAAGCAATTCATACGGAAAGTCATCATCAAAAAGCGTCCGGTCGCCCAGGCGCTCCGTCATATTCCGCTTAAACTTTTGGAACAGGTCGCCGAGCATCTTCAGCTCACCGCTCCCGGAGCCGCTGACGGCGATAAAGGCATTCAGGTGCTTCTCTATATTGGGAATCCGTTCGCGGATATAACTCCTCACCGTATGCCGGAAGTAACCGGCTATCAACCCGGCGTCAAACAGCAGGAGCGACTCTTCCGGAAAGTAATCCACGTCAAGGTAAACATTGAGTACCGTGAGCACGAAATCAAGGTTAAGCGCATATTCGCCGCAAAGTTCCGAAACGGTTTTATCTTCCACCCCAAGCCTTATCCCGAAGCGGTTCAGCACCGGGATAAGCTCACTGTGCCCGGCAAGCACATCCGCCATCACACACTCACCGTCCAGCATCAGTCCCGCTTTCTTGACTTGTCGATCCGGAGAAAAATAAAGAGCAGGATGGTGAAGCCCCAAAGTGAGGAACCTCCGTAGCTGAAGAAGGGCAGCGGTATCCCGATGACAGGCACGGCGCCTATCACCATGCCGATGTTGACGATTATGTGAAACAGGAATATACTCGCCACCCCGTAGCCGTAGACGCGCCCGAATACCATAGTTTGCCGTTCCGCCAGGCGGAGCAGGCGGAGTATGAATATCACCATAAGCAGCAGGATGACCGCGGAGCCTGCGAAACCGTGTTCTTCTCCTATCGTACAGAAGATAAAGTCGGTATCCTGTTCCGGCACATACTTCAGTTTGGTCTGCGTCCCGTTCAGGAAACCCTTCCCCCACAGGCCGCCCGACCCGATGGCTATCTTGGACTGCCCCACATGGTATCCCGCTCCGCTCAGATCCCGCACCATGTTCAGCGCCACCCTGATGCGCATCTGCTGATGCGGCCGGAGCACGTCGCGAAAGACGTAATCCGTCGACTCGAGAAAGGCAAAGGAACCTGCCAGGAACAGGAATATATAGAGATACACCTTCGTCCCGGATCGAATGAAGTGAAACAGCAGATAGAGCGCCGTAAACGACAGCGCCACGATCGCAGTCAGTCCCCAGTCCGTCTTCACGGAAAAGAGTGGAGCCGCGGCAGCCAGCAGGAAGATGGCCGCCACCGACAGCAGAAGGATGAGAAACATGTTGAGCCGCTTGATATAATTCCACACCATGACCGCCGAGAAGATGATGATGGATGAGACTGCGATGAACTCACCCTCCGAAAGCAACCCCATCTGCCTGTCCGAAAACCGGATCCCCAAAATGAAATAGAGAATGGCCGCAAACGCCACAAAAAGGATTCCGCCCGGCAACCCCTCCCGGTACAGCACCAGGATAAGACACAGGTAAACCAGCGCCGTACCCGTTTCGCGCTGGGCGATCACCAGGACGACCGGCACCAGGATGATACCGATCACCAGCCAAAGATTCTTCCGTTCCGTCAGGCGGAAGTGATAGGAGTTGAATACCCTGGCAAGTGCCAGGACGATCATGAACTTCATAAACTCGGCAGGCTGCAGCCGCACCGGTCCGACAATCAGCCATGAGCGGGAACCGTTGATCTCCTGCGCCACAAAAAGCGTAACCACCAGTAGCAGGATACCCGCCAGGTAGATGAGAAAGGCATACGCTTCGTAAAACGCCGCATCAATCTTCAGCAGCATAAACGCCAGCATAAACGAGCTGCCCATCCATATCAGCTGCATCCCCGCTCTGGTTGACAGGTCAAACAGGCCGGTCGCATTTTCCAGATTGAAACTGGCAGCATAGATATTGAGCCACCCAAGCAGCACGAAAAGGAGGTAGAAGATGACAATCAGCCTGTCCACCTTCCCCTTTTCCTGTACGTCGTTACCTCTCTGATAAATCATAATCCGTCCGGCTGATTAGTGGTTAGGCGGTAAATTCCGCGTATAGACATAAGGTAAAATCTCCCGGTGCATGACAATCTGTTCCAGCCCCCGGTCACTCTCCGGAATCTCGCCCCTGAAGAATTTCTGCATCATCAGCCGGGCTACGGGCACGGCAGTCGTCGCACCTGAGCGACCATTTTCCACAAGCACGGCGATAGCCACCCGCGGGTCATTCTTCGGGGCGAAGCCCATAAAGAGCGAATGGTCATCGCCATGCGGATTTTGCGACGTACCGGTCTTGCCGCATACCTCCACAAACGGCGCCAGGTTAATTCCGCGGCAAGTACCCATCGTCACTGCACCCGCCATTCCGTCGACGGTCACGTCGAAATGTTCCCGGCTGATGCCCGACTCGCGCCGCTCGGTATAGGCGCTTTCCAGCGCCGCACCCTTCATCTCCCTCACCACGTGCGGCGTATAGAAATATCCCCTGTTCGCAATCATAGCCCCCAGGTTGGCTATCTGCAGCGGCGTGGCAAGGATCTCGCCCTGCCCTATGGCGATGGATATTATATTGTGCGCACTCCAGCGCTCCGTCTTAAACATGCCGGTATAAAACTTGCTGTTGGGAATAAATCCCCTTTTCTCCGAAGGAAGGTCTACCCCCAGCGGATAGCCGAATCCCATATCCACCATGTGATCGCGCCACACATCAAAAGCCGCGCTCACATCCGGATACTTACCCCTGTTGCTCAACATGCCGTTGAGCCCGTAGCAGAAAAAGGAGTTGCAGGAGGTAGTCAGCGCATAGCGAATGGCAAGCGGTGAAGGGTGACCGTGACAGGCCGGACGGCCTCCCAGCGGAGGATACCCTCCATAGCACGAATAGTGCGTTTCGGGCGTGATGATACCCTCCTGCAGGAAGATAAGTCCCTGCGAAGGCTTGAAGGTCGATCCCGGCGGATACGTACCGGCAATCGCTCTGTTGATAAGCGGCTTGAACGGATTATTCTCCAGCCGCCGGTAATTCTCCCCGAAACTCTTGCCGGTAAGAAGCCCCGGATCATACGTCGGCGCGGAGACCATGCAGAGCACCTCACCCGTTTTGGGATCAATCATCACGATGCTCCCCACCTTGTTGTGCATCAGCCGCTCCCCGTATGCCTGCAGCTCTACGTCTATACCCAGCGTGAGATCCCTTCCAGATACCGGAGCCTTGTCATGCGCCCCGTTCTCATAACGCCCCTGCACCCTTCCGTGAGCATCGCGGAGGAGAATCTCCACCCCCTTTTCGCCCCTGAGATCCTTCTCGTGCGACAGTTCGATACCCGACTTTCCCGCATAATCCTTTCGCGTGTAATAGGGATCGGCTGCCATTCTGTTCTGATCCACCTCCGCCACATATCCGAGGATAAGCCCCATGTCGGGGTAATTGTACTGCCGTTCCGTACGGCTCTGAATATATATTCCCGGAAATTTGTAAAGCTTTTCCTGCAGCAGCCCGTACTCCTCCACGTCGAGCTGCGACATGAACAGCTGTTGCGTATAGGACGAATATCCGGGATTCTTTCGCCTGTCCCTCATGTCGGCGTTCAGCGCATGAAACCGCTCCATGTCGATGTTGAGAGTATGGCAGAAATCAAGCGTATCAAACTGTTTCATTTCCCTGACTACCATCATCACATCATACGTCGGCCTGTTATACACCAGCAGCTTCCCGTTCCGGTCATATATGGCTCCCCTTGCCGGATAGAGGGTCCTGCGGAGGAAGACGTTACTGTCGGCATAATCGCGGTACTGCGGACTCATCAGTTGCAGCCTGAAGAGCTGAACCGTATATGCCAGCATAATCACCACCGCGGCAGCGGCAATAACATAGCGCCTTTTGGCCAGGGGATTTGTATTACTGTTCACCGGACTTTCCTCTAAACATTAAACTGTCTGTCGCAATGATCAGCGGAATCGTGACAGCGGAGGAGACCGCTATGCGCAACAGTGTATTTTTCAGGTTGAAGAGTGTGAACGACTCGATGAAGAAGAGTAGCGTGAGATGCAGGAACACCATGAGGCAGGTGAATCGCACGAAGGGACCGGCTGCCGTATTCATGCCGGGAACAAAATCGTCGTAGCCTATCTTTTCGAAGAAAAAGCTTGATATGTTCTTCCTGAACGCGGCCACGACAGTGATCGCCGTCGCGTTCATCCCCGGAGTATTCAGGAAAATATCAATGATCAGCCCCATCAGGAAAGCCGAAATTATCACGTAATGGAGATTTCGGCCCGCCGTCAGTTTCAGCAGGAAATAGACGTAAAAAACCGGCGTGGCGATACCGAACAGGCTGATCCGGTTCAGCAGCAGTACCTGAAACAGTATCAGTGCCGCAAAAAACGCCACTTCGTATATATAACTCAACTTTAGCTTCATTGGTGTAATGTCTCCTCAAGTTGTTTCTGCTCTCCGTAATAGGCATCGTCTATCACCAGCACATCCTGCAGCATATAGAAATCGGTGGCCGGCCGGACGTTGAATGTGTTGAAATTATCATCCTTCGAGTGACCTTCAGTGCTTACAAAACCGATAATAAGATTCCGGGGAAAGATGCGCGAAAAACTGGTAAGCACGGTATCTCCCGCGTGAAAATCCTCATGTTTGGGCAGCTCCTGCAGCTGTACCTCTCCGATGCTTGCCCCGTCCCAGGAGATGGAGCCGTAATTCTCGGAGTTTTTCAGCCTGGCGCTCAGCCTGAACTTGGAGTTGATGATGGGGATCACCAGCGAAAACTTCGGCGATACGACGGATATGACTCCTACCACGCCGCCGCCTGCCGAAATTACTCCCATATCGGACTTAATTCCATGCAGCGCCCCTTTGTTGATTGTAATGAAATTGTTCACGCCCGAAAAGTTCAGGTTAACCACTTCTGCGGGGATAAAGCCGAACTGTGGCTGTGAAAGGGAATCGCCCACGAAAATATTCACATCTGCGGAATCAGCCGCTGCGAGGGAAGCTATCTGTTCCCTGAGAGCCAGTATCATCCCTTCCAGTTCAGCGTTCCGTTCCAGCAGCAGCCGGTTATTCTTCCTCAGATGAAAAAATGACGTGACGTTCCGTGAGAGCGAATAGAACCATCCGGTTACATGATTGGCAGAGGTAAAATAAACGCTGCGCTGATAGGAGTTGTGCGTGAAAACGAGATAGAAACCGAATGTCACCAGCAGCGTGGCCAGCAGCCAGTGACTGTTCCGAATGATAAAATTAAAGAGATTTCGCATCTAAACCTGTTTCTTATCTCTAATTATCGCCCGCAGCCTGTGCGACTGGGGGCGGCGGTGAATTTACCGCATCAGAAAGCTGAACTTGTGAATATTCTTCAAGGCGATACTGGTACCCTTGGCCACCATGTGCAGCGGATCGTCCACTACCCTGAAGGGGATACCTATTTTTTCGGTCAGTCTCTTGTCGAGTCCCTTCAGCAGCGCGCCGCCGCCGGTCAGATAGATACCGTTGCGGACGATGTCGGCATACAGTTCGGGAGGTGTCTGTTCCAGCGCGCTCAGCACGGCCGAGTCGACTTTGGATACCGATTTCTCGATGCTGTGTGCGATCTCCTGATAGGATACGGGTACGTCCATAGGCAGCGAGGTCATTCGGTTGGGGCCGTGTACGATAAAATCTTCGGGCGGATTGTCGAGTTCGGTAAGCACGGAGCCTACGTTGATTTTGATCTGTTCGGCTGTACGGTCGCCCACCTTGATGTTATGCTGACGGCCCATATAGTCCTGTATATCTTCGGTGAAGTCGTCACCTGCAATCTTTATCGACTTGTTGGAAACGATGCCTCCGAGCGAGATTACGGCTATTTCGGTTGTGCCGCCGCCTATATCTACGATCATATTGCCTTCGGGAGCGTCTACGTCGAGTCCGATCCCGATGGCTGCGGCCATCGGCTCGAAGATCATGTATATGTCCCGGCCTCCTGCGTGCTCGGCAGAGTCGCGTACGGCGCGGATTTCCACCTCGGTGCTGCCTGAGGGGATACAGATGACCAGACGAAGAGAGGGTGAAAAAATCCCGCCCTTGTTTTTGTTTGCCATCCTGATCATGCTGCGGATCATCTGTTCTGCTGCATTGAAATCGGCTATGACGCCATCTCTCAGCGGCCTCACCGTTCGAATATTCTCATGCGTCTTGCCGTGCATCTGTCTCGCTCTTTCGCCCAAAGCGATCATCTTGTCGGTCTTGCGATCCAGCGCCACGATGGAGGGTTCGTCCAGGAGTATTTTTCCCGCGTTGTTCATTATGACGGAATTGGCTGTGCCAAGATCCATTGCCAGCTCTTGTGTAAATGAAAATAAGCCCATGGTGTGTTATAATTGAATGTTATGTTGTTTTTAGTGTTTGAAATGCCTTATGCCGGTTTTTACCATTGAAAGGCCGTTTTGGTTGCAGTAGTCCACCGATTCTTCGTCCCTGACGGATCCTCCGGGCTGGATGATGGCCGTGATTCCTGCCTTGTGTGCTATTTCCACACAGTCGGGAAAGGGGAAAAAAGCATCGCTGGCCATTACTGCTCCGTTCAGGTCGAAATGGAACGCAGCGGCTTTTGCGATGGCCTGGTTTAATGCGTCTACTCGCGATGTTTGTCCTGTGCCGCTGGCGATGAGTTGCTTGTCTTTTGCCAGTACTATGGCGTTTGACTTGGTGTGTTTCACCAGAATATTGGCGAAGAGGAGGTCTTCCGTCTCTTTGGCCGCAGGGGGTCTGGCGGTCATTACCTGCAGATCGCCGGGGGTTTCTGCGCACAGGTCTCTTTCCTGTACCAGGACGCCGTTGAGTATTGAGCGGTATTGCTGGTAGGGGATGGCTTTCCCGGTGGATTTCTGTGTCAGAATTATACGGTTTTTCTTTTGTGACAGAATTTCCAGTGCGTCTTCCTCGTATCCCGGGGCGATGATTACTTCGAAAAAGATTTTGTTGATTGCTTCGGCTGCTTCTCTGTCTACGGGTCTGTTGGTTACCGTGATGCCGCCGTAGGCGGATACCGGGTCGGCGGCCAGTGCTGCTTCCCAGGCTTTTTTTACCGTCGAGCGGCAGGCCATGCCGCAGGCGTTGTTGTGTTTGAGGATGGCGAATGCTGTTTCGTCAAAGTCGGATATCAGTGAGACGGCGGCGTCGATGTCGAGGAGGTTGTTGTAGGATATTTCCTTGCCGTGGAGCTGCTCGAAGATTTCGTTGAAGTTGCCGTAGAATGTGCCTCGCTGGTGTGGGTTTTCTCCGTAACGGAGCGGTGTTTTCCCGTCGATGTATACGCGCAGTGCCGAACGGTCGCTTCGGTCAAAGTAGTTGAAGATTGTCGAGTCGTAGGCGGAGGAGACTTTGAAGGCTTCTCTGGCGAACCAGCGGCGGTCGTCCAGCCCGGAGAGGCCTTTTTTCTCTTTCAACAGGCTGAGCAGAGGTGCATACTGGTCTTTGGAGGCGGCGATGAGTACGTCTCTGCAATTTTTTGCGGCGGCGCGTATGAGTGAGATGCCTCCTATGTCTATCTTTTCGATGACTTCTTCCTCTGAGCCGCCGGATGTGACTGTTTCACGAAAGGGGTAGAGGTCTACGATGACCAGGTCGACGGTGGGGATGTCATAGGCTTTTACCTGCTTTTTGTCTCTTTCGTTGCTGCGCCGGTACAGGATGCCTCCGAAGATTTTAGGGTGGAGGGTTTTTACCCGACCTCCCAGAATGGAGGGGTAGCCGCTGACTTCTTCTACCGCGACACATTCGTAACCCAGGGTCTTGATAAATTCCTGTGTGCCGCCGGTGGAAATAAATCTGACCCGCAACTTGTGCAGTTCCCGAAGTATTTCCTCCAGTCCATCTTTGTGGTAAACAGAAATGAGGGCTGTTTGAATTTTCTTTGACATTATGCGTTCGTTTAAGTCGTTATTTAAAAAAATGAATACAAAGGTATAAAATCTATCGTTCTTTTTTGTCTGTCGGCTTATTAGTTTTGTCTGTTTCGGCAAAACGGACAGCTGTCTTTTGCGGCTTTTTCGCAAAGGAAGGGGTGTGGCTTTGATTGCCGCACCCCTTCCGGGTAGCGCGATGTCCGGTGACGGGGGATACCGTCAGTCTCTTACTTCCCAGCCCAGTGCGCTGGCGCCCAGAACGGCGGCGTCGCTTTCTTTGAGTTCGGAGAACATCAGTCTTACTTTGTTCCTGAAGATGGGGAGCAGGTTTTTTTCCATGCTTTCGCGAATGGGGTTCATGATAAGGTTGCCGGCTTTGGAGAGTCCGCCGAAGAGGATGATGGCTTCGGGACTGGAGAAGGCGATGAAATCGGCAAATGCTTCGCCCAGCATTTCGCCGGTGTATTTGAAGATTTCCTTTGCCATTTCGTCTCCTGCCATGGCGGCGTCGAATACGTCTTTGGAGGTTATGTCTTCGGCGGGGATGTCGCGGAGACTGGTTTTGTCTTTGGGTCTCATGTCGAGGTATTCGCGTGCTGTGCGTGACATTCCGGTGGCGGAGGTGTAGGCTTCGAGGCAGCCTGCTCTGCCGCAGCCGCAGAGGCGGCCGTTGTGCCGGCGCATGATGACGTGGCCGAGTTCGCCGGCGAAGCCGTCGTGGCCGTATACCAGCTGTCCGTTTACGACGATTCCGCTTCCTACGCCGGTGCCCAGGGTGATGACGATGAAGTCTTTCATTCCGCGTGCCGCGCCATAGGTCATTTCGCCGATGGCGGCGGCGTTGGCGTCATTGGTGAGCGCTACGGGGATGCCTACTCTTTCTTCCAGCATCCGGGCGAAGGGGATTACGCCTTTCCAGGGGAGGTTGGGGGCAAATTCTATGCTGCCGGTGAAGTAGTTGCCGTTGGGCGTGCCGGCGCCGATGCCTTTGATCTGGCTTTTGGTGGCGGTGCCCTTCATCAGGTCTTTTATCAGATCGGTGAGTTCGCCCAGGTAGTCTTCCACGCGAGAATGTTTTCCGGTTTTTATGCCGCCGCTCTTTTGTATCTGCCCTCTCTTGTCTACGATGCCTACGACGGTATTTGTACCGCCTACATCTATTCCTATTACGTAAGGTTTATCCATAAATTGTTTATTAAATGTTAGTCTGTTGATTGTTACTAAAATTTTATCTGCGCAAATATAGGCTTTTTCTGTTAAAACGGTTTCATCTTCGTGATTTATTTCTTCGGAATGAGCATAAATTTATTCCTTTTTCCTAAAACGGACTTTTATATGACAAGTATTAATCTGGTTTTGCGGCGTTCGAGCAGGGGGCGTGAGTACAGGGGAAGCCTGTGTTTGCGGCTGATTCACAATCGCAGGGTGAAGTGTGTTACGCTGCCGGGGTGCCGTCTCTTTGCGGGGGAGTGGGACGTGAGGCTTCAGAAGATTGTGTATCCGGCGGGGGACTTCCGGAGGACGAGGGAGCTGGAGAGGATGGAGCTGCTGATTGACCGGGAGGTGGAGGTGGTGCGCGGGCTTGTGTCGCGGCTGCAGGGGAGGGGGATTTATACGGTGGATGATGTTGTGGGGCTTTATCGGGGGAGGAGGGATTGCGGGATGTTGCTTGGCTTTACCGAGGTGCTTGCTGATGCGCTGGAGAGGGAGAACTGCAGGCGGACGGCGAGGGCTTACCGGACGGCGGTGCGTGGACTGATAGGGTATAACGGGGGGATGGATATTCCGCTGAAGCATATCAGTCCGGCGCTGGTGAGGGGGTTTGAGAAGTATCTTCGGGAGGGGGGCAGGCTGCCTAATACGGTGGCTTTTTATATGCGTAATCTGAGGGCTATTTATAATAAGGCGGTGGCGTCCGGGAGTGTTGTTGTCCGCCGGGACGAGAGGCCGTTTGCCGGGATTTCCACTGCCGTCGCCAGGACTATGAAGAGGGCGCTGTCGCTGGAGGAGTTGCAGGCGCTTCATGCGCTCGATTTCGAGAGGTTGCCGGCGGCCGGCGGGATGTCGAAGCGGCAGATAGCGCTTTGCCGGAGTTTGCTGCGCTGCTGGCGTTACTTTTTTTTCTGTGTATTCGCGCGCGGCATGTCGTGGGTGGATATGGCGTATCTGCGCAAGGAGAATATCCGGGGTGAGGTGATGCGGTATTGCCGGAGGAAGACGGGGCAGCTGATAGAGGTCAGGCTTACGCATGAGCTTAGCGCCATTATCGATGCGTTTGCGGATGAGGTGGAGGATTCGCCTTATGTCTTCCCGATTATCCGCGATGAGGGGAAGAGCGCTGCGCTTCAGTATGAGTCTGCCTTGCGGACGCAGAATAACCGGCTGAGGAGGCTGGCGGAACTGGCAGGTATCGACCGGAGGGTGAGTACTCACGTCGCCCGTCACAGCTGGGCTTCGGTGGGGAAGGAGGAGGATTTGTCCACGCATGTGATAAGCGAGAGCCTGGGTCACGCTTCGCAGGAGACGACGCTTATTTACCTTGCGCTTCTGAATAACCGGGTGCTGGATGAGGCGAACGAACGGGTTGCGATGGCGATTAAACGTTCGTCCGGGGGGCGCGGCAGGCCGGAGGATTGAGTGTTTTGCGGAGGCTCTTCAGCCGTTATTCGCGCTCTGCGTCCGTGTTATTCGAACAGCACGGGCGCTGCGGATGTATATCAATTAAAAAATTAACTTTGCATGAAAGATCCGGATTTTGTGAGGCGGAGGGGATGAAATGTAAGTTACCTTCGGGCATGAATCCTCCGGATGTAACGGTATATGGAAAAGATATGACTTCAAAATGTAAGGGTGGGGTGACCGGGCGACAGTTCGCGCGCCTGTCGGCAATTGCGGGAACGCTGTGCGTGACGGTTTACATATTCAGCCGCAGCGCAGCGCTTTCCGAATGGTACATGTGTACGGTTTATCCCGGCGTCGCCGCAATACTCTCGTTCGTTTCCGGGCTGTGTCCCTTTTCGTTATACGATGTATTCCTGATCGTGGCGGCGTTGCTGCTGATCGCGCTGACTGTGTTTGCGGCTGTGCGGAAGATTGCCTTTTCGAGATTCCTCTTTCTGCTGATCCGGTTTGTGACGGTCGTTGCAGCCTGGTTCTATTTCAGCTGGGGGATCGCTTATTTCCGGAAAGACTTTTACGCCCGGAGCGGCGCGGAGGAAGTGACATTCGATCGGGAAATATTCAAAGATTTCGCCATCCGGTTTATCGACCGGGCAAACCGCTGTTACGTCGACTGCCCGGAGACGGACCGGGTGGATGTGCAACGTGAAGTGGAATCGTCATACCGGGCGCTGTGCAAGCCGCTGCACATACCGTATCCCAACGGAAGGAGGAGGGTGAAGCCGATGATGTTTGAGGCGGCTTATTCGAAGATGGGAGTGTCGGGATATTTCGGCCCCCTCTTCAGCGAGATTCACGTGAACGGTTATGGCCTCAGCTTCAGTCAGCCGTTTACGCTGGCGCACGAAATGGCGCACCAGTTCGGTATTGCCACCGAGTCGGAAGCGAATCTCTATGCCTTTGCCGTCTGTTCCGGCAGCAGTTCCGGCAGCGTCAGGTATAGCGCCTACGCGTCCACGCTCCGGTACGTGCTGAATGATATACGGCGATTTCTTCCTGAAGAGTATGCGTCAATCGTCTCGCGCGTCCGGCCGGAAATCATGGCCGACTTGCAGCGAAACCGCGAACACTGGCTGGCGGCAAGGAACGAGACGCTGTCAGACGTGCAGGACAGAGTATATGACGCGTACCTGAAGACGAACGGAGTAACATCCGGTCGAGCCAGTTATTCCGAAGTAGTCAGTCTGCTGGTATCGTATGGTATTGAGGTTGATAATGAGAAGTAAAAGAAGTTGCGAAGTGGAGAAAATCAGCTCGGGGGAGCGCCGGAGCGGCAAGGGGCTTCTTTAATGAAAAATGAAAAACGAGTGTCGAGAAGTGAAGAAAACCAGCTCGGGGAGCGCCCGAGTGGCAAGGGGCGGGAGCACCCGCCCCGACGAACGAAAAAGAATTTACAACTCTCCACTTTCCACTTCGCAGGGGCTTTGCCCCTGTCCCCCACCAACTTTTTTGTCTTGACACAAAAAAGTCGGCAAAAAAAGTCAAGACTGCGTCCGTATCGCTCAAAAAATGGGGCGTTTGCCGGCTAAAATCCTCATAACTCGCGCCG
>JAIRSV010000025.1 GCA_031255275.1 Proteiniphilum sp. | reverse complement strand
GTAAATCAGAAGAATCACAGTGCAGACAATTAACAAAGAAATCGCTTAATAAAGAAATCGTTCGTCGGGGCGGGTGCTCCCGCCCCTTGCCACTCGGGCGCTCCCCGAGCTGGTTTTCTCCACTTCTTTACTTCACATTACCACATTATCACATCAACACGCCCCCCGAGCTAGTTCAGTACGGTCTGAAAATGACCTCGAGGGCTGAATCATCCTTTCAGCACAGTCTGAAACCTTCTCCGAAGGTTAAATCATCCTTTCAGCACAGTCTGAAACCTTCTCCGAAGGCTAAATCATCCTTTCAGTACAATCTGAAACCTTCCCCGAAGGTTAAATCATCCTTTCAGTACAGTCTGAAACGTTCCCCGAAGATTGAATCATCCTTTCAGTACAATCTGAAAACTTTCCCCGAAGGTTGAATCATCCTTTCAGCATAACGAGAAAATGATCCCGAGGGCTAAATCACCCGTTCAACATGACGAGAATCTTCCACCGAGGATAAAATCCCCCATTCAACATAACGAGAATCTCCCACCGAGGATAAAATCATCCATTCCTCATGACGAGAATCTTCCACCGAGGATAAAATCCCCCGTTCAACATAACGAGAATTTCCCGCCGAAGGCTGAATCATCCATTCAACGCGACGAGGCGTTGCTGTGATAATCTGCCGGGTATGGAATTCTCCGCTTTACATCCTCTCATTGAATTTTTCGTTCGTCGGGGCGGGTGCTCCCGCCCCTTGCCACTCGGGCGCTCCCCGAGCTGTTTTTTTCCGCTTCTAAACATCAACACATTATTACATCATCTCATTGAATTTTTCGTTCGTCGGGGCGGGTGCTCCCGCCCCTTGCCACTCAGGCGCTCCCCGAGCTGGTTGTTTTTGGCGCATTGGTTATGTAAATCACGTAAATCAAAAGAATCACAGTTCAGACAACTTTGCCGCAGGCGTTCCCCAAGCAGTATGTTTTTTGCACTAAAAAAACAGCGGATTTATTATTCCGCTGTTTTTTCCCGTTGACGGCTTCTGCGTTCCGGCTGCTACTTCATCCGGTCGAATCCCTGTCCGTAGATGCCTGTTACATTGTTCTGCGAAATAAAGGCGTTGCTGTCGATCTGCTTTACCAGCCGGAATATGGAATTGGATTCTGTCCGCTTGGCCATTACCAGAAGTACTTTCTGCGGTTTCCGGGAATACCAGCCTATGCCGTCAAGCACGGTGCAGCCGCGGTGCAGTTGCAGATTGATCTGTGTGGCGATCTCTTCGTAGCGACTCGAAAAAATGAAGAACTGTACGGATTGACGGATGCCGTTGAGTACCCAGTCTACCGATGTGGCCATCACCGCGATAATGATTACTCCGAATACGATGGTTTCCATGCTCTTGAAGATGAGGTAGGAGGAGGCTACAATGACCAGGTCTACCATCAGCATCGTGCGTCCGGGCGTGATGTTGCGGTATTTGTTGATGATGAGTACCACGATGTCGGTTCCGCCGCTGCTGCCGTTGACGGACATGACCAGCCCTACGCCTGCGCCGGCTACTATGGAGCCGATCAGACCGGCCATGAGCGGTTCGTCCATCATGATCGGATCCCACCGGAGGCTTTCGAACATGCCGATAAATGCGGAGAGCATGCCGACGCCGGCTATGGTCTTTACTAAAAATTCCGAGCCCAGTACTTTGAAGGAGATCAGCAGCAGCAGGGCGTTCATGGCAAAGACCATGAGCGAGACGGGCAGGCCGAAGGCGTAGTTGAAGAGTACGGCTGCGCCTGTGAGTCCGCCCATCGCGAAATGGTGCGGCATGATGAACTGGGTCACTCCCAGGGCATACATGAAGGTGCCCAGGGCTATGTTCAGATAGTCTTTCCAGTAAAATCTTTTCAGACTGAATTCGGGTAATTTTTCCATTTCGGATTATCGCGTTTTTATATCACTACGTTGACTATTTTTTTCGGAACTATGATTATTTTTTTCGGGCTTTTACCTCCCAGCCACTTTTGGGAGGAGGGATGTGACAGTACTGCCTTTTCGATCTCGGGGCGGGTGGCGTCTGCCGGAAATTCCAGCACGAAGCGCGATTTTCCGTTGAAGGAGATTGCACAGGGAAATGTATCTTCTCTGAGGTATTCTTCATTCCATGCGGGCCATCCGGCGTCGCACACCGTGGCGGTGTTGCCCAGGGCGTGCCAGAGTTCTTCCGCCACGTGGGGGGCAAAGGGGGATAGGCAAACGGTCAGGTCGCTCAGTATCGCTCTTCGGGAGCACTTCAGGGCGGTCAGCTCGTTTGCGCAGATCATGAATGCGGATACGGAGGTGTTGAAGGAGAAGTGTTCGATGTCGAACGATACTTTTTTGATCAGCTTGTGCAGTGACTTCAGTTCATCCTTCGAGGGTTCGCCGTCCGTTACCGACAGACGGCCTTCCTTATAAAAAAGATTCCATACTTTGCGCAGGAAACGGTGTACTCCGTCGATTCCGTTGGTGTCCCAGGGCTTGGACTGTTCGAGCGGACCGAGGAACATTTCGTAGAGGCGGAGGGTGTCGGCGCCGTATTTTTCTACAATATCGTCGGGATTCACTACGTTGTACATGGATTTCGACATCTTCTCGATGGCCCATCCGCAGATGTATCTGCCGTCTTCCAGGATAAATTCGGCTGTCCGGTATTCGGGGTTCCAGTTGCGGAAGGCGTCTATATCCAGTATGTCGTTATGCACGATGTTGACGTCTGCGTGAATGGGTGTCACCTCATACGCGTCTTTCAGGTGCAGCGAGACGAAGCGGTTTGTTCCCTTTATGCGGTATACGAAGTTGCTCCGGCCCTGGATCATTCCCTGGTTGACCAGCTTTTTGAAGGGTTCTTCTTCGCAGGAGACGCCCAGGTCGACCAGAAACTTGTTCCAGAAGCGGCTGTAGACGAGGTGTCCGGTGGCATGTTCCGTTCCGCCTACATAGAGGTCTACGCTGCGCCAGTAGTTGTCGGCGTCTTCCGAGACCAGGGCTTTGCTGTTCTGCGGATCCATATATCGCAGGTAGTAGGCCGAGGAGCCGGCAAATCCGGGCATGGTGTTCAATTCCAGGGGACATCCTTCCGGGGTTTGCCAGTTTGCGGCGCGTCCCAGCGGAGGTTCTCCCGTTTCGGTGGGGAGGTATTTGTCTACTTCCGGGAGTTCCAGCGGCAGGTCGCTTTCGTCCAGCGTGCAGGGCATTCCGTCTCTGTAACAGACCGGGAAGGGTTCGCCCCAGTAGCGCTGTCTTGAAAAGATGGCGTCTCGCAGGCGGAAATTGACTTTCCGGTAACCGAGTCTTCGTTTCTCTACTTCGTTGATGGCGGCGGGAATGGCCTCTTTCACCGTCATTCCGTTGAGGAAGCCGGAGTTGATCATGATTCCCTCTTTTGCGTCGAAACTCTCTTCCGAGATGTTGCATCCTTCGATCAGGGGTATGACGGGCAGGTCGAAATGCCTGGCGAAGGCGTAGTCGCGACTGTCGTGTGCGGGCACGGCCATGATGGCTCCCGTGCCGTATCCGGCCAGGACGTAGTCGGAGATCCAGACGGGAAGGGGTTCTCCGGTGAAGGGATGCGCGGCGTATGATCCGGAAAAGACGCCGCTGACCGATTTGTCGGCAATCCGTTCGCGTTCGGTCTTCTTGCCGGTTTTTTCGATATAGTCGTCCACTGCCGCGCGCTGCTCGGCGGTGGTGAGTTGCTGCACCAGTTCGCTTTCCGGGGCGAGTACCATAAATGTTACTCCGAAAATGGTATCGGCGCGGGTGGTGAATATGTCAAAGGGGATGCCGCGGGAGGTCGTGAAACGGATGACGGCGCCTTCGCTGCGTCCTATCCAGTTTCGTTGCGTTTCTTTCAGCGAGTCGGTCCAGTCTATGTTTTCGAGGCCGTCGAGCAGTCGCTGTGCGTAGGCGGATACGCGCAGGCACCACTGTCGCATCTTTTTCTGTTCCACGGGGTGGCCGCCGCGAATGGAGAGGCCGTCGCTCACCTCGTCGTTGGCAAGCACCGTCCCTAACTGCGCGCACCAGTTCACCACGGTGTCTCCCAGGTAGGCGATGCGGTAGTTCATCAGTATTTCCTGCTGTTCTCTTTCGGATTTGGCGTTCCACTCTTCGGCCGTGAACTCCATCGGTTCGCTGCAGGCCACGTCGAGTCCGGCTGTGCCCTGTCGGGAGAAGGCTTCGACCAGTTCGGTCACGGGGCGCGCCTGCTGCGCCTGATTGCAGTAACAGGAATGAAACATGCGGATGAAGGCCCACTGCGTCCATTTGTAATAGGCGGGATCGCAGGTACGCACTTCGCGGCTCCAGTCGAACGAGAAGCCGATTTTATCCAGCTGTTCGCGATAGCGCCTGATATTGTTTTCGGTCGTAACGGCGGGGTGCTGTCCGGTCTGAATGGCATACTGTTCCGCCGGCAGCCCGTAGGCGTCATAGCCCATTGGGTGCAGCACGTTGAATCCCTGCGAACGTTTGTATCTCGAGAATATATCTGAGGCGATATATCCCAGCGGATGTCCCACGTGCAGCCCTGCCCCCGAGGGATAGGGAAACATGTCGAGTACGTAAAATTTGGGTTTCGAACGGTCTTCCGTCACTTTATACGTCTGGTGGTCAATCCAGAATTTTTGCCATCGTTTCTCTATTTCTCTGAAATTGTAATCCATATCCCGTTTCGTTTAAAAATGTTGCAAAGATAGGAAATTAATGTGAATAATGTGATAATGTGATCATTTCGCACGCCCTGCTTCGCGCTATTCAGGCGAGTAACAATCGAATGGTGCGGACGACTAAAGCACCAGGTCAACAACCTTCATCCCCTCGTACGTACTGACAAAAAACCGGAAGGGAACGGGAGTACCGTCCGGCTGCCTCAGATCCGAGAGGAGGAAAGAAGCGTACATCACCCTGGGATAGCCCGGAGGATCGTCGCCGGAGGAGTGGCTGAAGTAGAGATCGACGGACGCGGATGCCCGGTTGCGAAACAGTGCGATGCCGTGCGACTCGCTGTGATATTCGGTCTCGATAATCAGGTTGAGGTAATTTCCGCCCACCCAGGCGCTCCGGAGCGTCACCGGATCGTACGAACACTCTTCCGGAAAGCCTTCCGTGCTGATGACGCCGGTAAATATGCCGGATACGAAGTTGATCTTTATGACGTTTCCCTCCAGGGGTGTATAGTTGAGGATGACGCGCTGTCCCTGCTCTCCGTCATAGTTTTTCACCGCTTCGGGAATGAGCACTCTGCCGTTGTCGAGCACGAAACGGCAGTCCGAATTTTCTTCCGCCGCAACCGTGGCAAACTCCACCAGGTAATCGTCCATTCGTTCTGTCCCCTTCTCGCAGGCGGAGAGTAGCAGCAAAAGAAGAAGAAGAAGAAGAGGAAGAGGATGAGGAAGAGGATGAGGAAGAGGAGGGAGAGGATGCGCCGAAAGGGCGGTCGTGTGACGTTTCATAAAATAATTATTACAGTGCAAGATTGTTTTTAACCGTATTCCCGTACATTTCGATTATTTTCCCGCGCAGAAAGGCAGTGTCCCTGTGCGGGATGCTTATTTTATCGATCTGCCGCTGCAGGTAAGCGTTGAAATTCGACACGTCTTCGGCCGTATACTGCGAGGCAAAGCGCTTTGAGCCGCACATCAGGTCGCAGGCCACGTAGTTGAACGGGTAAAAGACGTAATTGCGATGAATCTCCCGGTCGATAAGAGTTGCTGTTTTCTCAAGCAGTTCCGTTCTGCCGGCAGTTTCGGGGATGGCGCCGACGGCGTCGGAGATGCAGGTGCCGAACCGGAGCGAGACGCGTCCCTTGAATCCCGTTATGCCGACCATCATATTTTCCACGTCGTCAGCCTCCGTTTTTCTGTACGCCGGATTATCGCGCTTGAGCTGAAACTCTTTCGCCTTCAGATAATCGCAGGGATCAAACTCATAGGAGATGGAGAGCGGGACAATGCGCAGATCCTGCAACGCCCGCGCCGGGGCGGAAGCGTTGTGCAGCGTGAGCATCTTCAGCAGGCTCACCTGGGTTCTGTCGTCCGAATCCTTGGCCCGACCCTCGCGCTGGGCTATCCAGGCCGACTCTCCCCTGCACGTCACCGCGTCGTGGATATAATCCGAGAGGTGCTTTGAGACTTCCAGCATCCGGCGCACGGCGACGCTTCGCTTCACGATGAAACTCTTGTTGAGGCGCACCAGTTCTTCTATCCACGGGTAAACAAGCAGGTTGTCGCCGATGGCAATTTCCGTGCCCGGTCTCCCCCGGTCAATCATGAGCACGTTCAGGAAGGCCGCGTCCAGCACAATATCGCGGTGATTGGAGATGATGAGACATCCCCCCTCTTCGGGAATATTCTCCCATGCCGACCCGGTCAGCTCTGAAGTGGTCCTGCCGATCAGCCGCATCATCGCCGGGCACACAGCCAGTCGCTGAAAGTCGTCTTTCGTTTCACACTTACGCACCAGGGCGGTAAACTCTTCCCACGCGAGGGGCTTCACAAGCGCCTCGGCTACACGCCTGAAAGAGCTGTCGGAGACGAGCCTTGCAATGGCTGCCCGCACCTCACCGTCGGGAGTCGGGCGAATATCGTCAAATCTGTCCGTTATAGCAGTCGTTGTCACAGTCATAACACTTTCGCGGGTTAAAAAAATAAGAAAATCCTGTTTTCCGTTGCCCTCCGACTTTTCGGGGAATGTCTCCCCGCCTGTCAGAGAACCGTCGCCGTTTCTATAATATCCGTAATAATATCCGTCATGGAAAGTCCCGCGGCAGACACCTGCTGAGGGATAAAACTGGCAGCCGTCATACCCGGCGTAGTATTCACCTCCAGGAGAGCGGGCACATCGCCGGTCAGGATATAGTCGACCCTGATAATCCCCTTCGCACCGATCAGCCCGTAAATTCTCGCGGTTTCCCGCTGAATGGCCGAGGTGATCTCACCGGAAATCCGGGCAGGAGTAATCTCCTCCGCCCGGCCGTTATACTTGGCGTCAAAATCAAAAAACTCGTTGGATGTAACCACTTCGGTCAGCGGCAGCACCGTCATCCCTCTGCCGGTTTCAAAGCAGCCGCACGTCACCTCCGTACCCTCCAGAAACTGTTCCACAATCACCTCCGACGCCTCCCCGAAAGCCTCTTCAACAGCGCCATCGAGCCGGCAACTCTCCTTCACTTTGGCCGTAGCAAAGCTTGATCCCCCCAGATTGGGCTTTACGAAAACAGGTAATCCCAGGGTAGAGATAATCCTTTCGACCCGGCAGGGATCATTCTTCCTCAGAAGAATGGAATCGGCCGTTTTGATCCCGAAGTTTCTCAGGAAACAGTTACAGGTAAATTTGTTGAAAGTAAGCGCCGAAGCCAGCACTCCGCAGCCGGAATAAGGGATCCCCAGCATGTCGAAGTAACCCTGAAGCGTACCGTCTTCTCCGGGAGTTCCGTGGATGGTGATATAGGCGAAATCGAACAGGACACGTCTGCCGTCTCCGCCGGTGAAGCTGAAATTATTCCTGTCCACCGGACAGAAGCAGCCACGGTCTTCCGCCACCCACGAGGCGCGGTCTATCCTTACTTTGTAAACATTGTATTTCTCCTTATTTATAAAGGAGTAAATACCGGCGGCACTCTTTTCGGATATTACAATTTCCGAAGAGTAGCCCCCCCACACAATGGCAACATTTTTTCTTTTCATCAGACTATCGAATCATTACAATCATTCAAATCATCTTTCCACCCGGCAGTATGTCCTCCACCTGTCGATGACGGACAGCATATCATCCGGGACATCGCTTTCGAAATAAAGCGCTTCGCCCGTGGCAGGATGTACAAATCCCAGCGTCTGAGCGTGCAGACACTGTCGCGGACAGAGAGCAAAGCAATTGGAAACGAACTGCCTGTACTTTGCGAAATGCGTACCGCGAAGAATTTCGTTTCCACCGTAACGCTCATCGTTAAACAGAGGGTGTCCCGCATATTTCATGTGTACCCTGATCTGGTGAGTACGTCCTGTTTCCAGCCTGCAGCGCACCAGCGTCACGTAACCGAATCGTTCCAACACGCAGAAGTGGGTGATGGCCGGTTTGCCCCGATCTCCGTCCGGGAAGACGCGCATGCGCATACGGTCGTTCGGGTCGCGTCCGATATATCCCTCGACCGTTCCGCGGTCGTCCGCCGGATTTCCCCACACCAAAGCGGCATACACCCGCTTTGTCTCTTTGCGGAAGAACTGTCCCGAGAGGTTTGTTTTCGCTTCCGGGGTTTTCGCTACGAGCAGCAGTCCCGATGTATCTTTGTCGATCCGGTGCACCAGACCCAGTCTCGGATCGTCCGGGCTGTCGATATTATTCCGGTTCAGGTGAAACGCCACCGCATTGACCAGGGTACCCGTATAGTTTCCGTGACCGGGATGTACAACCATGCCGGCCGGTTTGTTGATCACCATCAGACAGTCATCTTCATAAACAATGTCAAGCGGGATATTTTCGGGTATGATTTCCAGTTCACGCCTCGGACGATCCATCACGATAGAGATCACATCAAGCGGCTTCACCTTGTAGTTCGAACTCACCGGCCGACCGTTTACCAAAATACAATCCGCCTCGGCAGCCTGCTGGATGCGGTTCCTGGAAATCCCCTCTATTCTGACGGAAAGAAATTTGTCGATTCTCAGCAGACTCTGCCCCTTATCAGCCGTAAACCGGTAATGCTCAAATTTCCGGTTTACGTCCTGCGAATCCTCCGCTATCGCGTCATCATCTTCAGGTAAAAAATCAATGTCATCCAAATCCTGTTCCGTCACAAACAATCAGTTAGAAAAATGAATTGTCTATTGCCCCGTTACGGTTACCTTCCGGCAGGAGGCCGTTACTGCCGGAGGGCGCAATATATTCGCCGTCGATGAGCAGCGAATCGGCAAGAGCGCCACTGGTTACAACCAGCGTGAGCGACGAACCGGCAGGAATTTTTTCCTCCGGCGTCAGTTTTTTGCCCCTGTACTCCACAGCCACCACCAGTCCGGAATATTCTGCCGGCACCTCCTGAATGGAGAGTTGGGAGAATCCCATCGAGTTGAGCAGCGCTGAAGCCTGACGGGTGGAATAGTCCGTCAATTCCGGTATGGCAATCATCTGCGGGCTGTTTGAATAGATCGTCAGATAAATGGCGCGTCCCTCCTTCACTTTATTGCCCGCCTTGGGCGTCTGATCCATGATAGCGCCCGGCACAGCGTCGCGCTGGTAGATGGAATCCACAACTTCGGCATGGAGACCCTTAGCCCTGAGAATAACACTGGCTTCTCCCGTCTGAAGATTTTCCAGAGCAGGCACAACCACATTTTGTCCGTGCCTTGTGTAAACGTTCAAGAACAGCAATGTCAGCACAACAAGCAGTACGGCGCATGACGCGATCATCAGCAGATTCTTTACGATGTTGTTTAAGATGGATTTTTCAGTCTGTTTTTTACTCATAACGATCGAGTATATAAGTGTATAAGCATATACGGAATACAAAAATACAAAAAATAATGAGAGAGGGATAGTCCTCAATCCCGGAGTTTTTCCCGAAAAGTAATATTACTTTTCCATAAATCCTGCTGTTTTTGCCAAAAGCTGAATTCGGTATCCTACTAATCTATAATTATCAACAATGCTCTTTTACTCGATAATAGTGACGCCAAGCTTAAAATCCGGATCGGCATAAATGGCATATACCGTATTTGTTTTTATCTCCCCCGCAATTCTGCCGATGGGTACATTGTAGTTAATTATTTTGAGCAACTTTCCGTTATAGTCATACACAAACAGCGTTCGGGGGAGCTTTCCTGCATCCCGTCTCACTTGCGACTCATCGGTAGGATCATTTTTGTAATCTCTTTGTAATGTCACAATGAAATCTTTGGTAAGAGTCATTTCATAGATTCCCTTTCTGGAAGGTTCGAAAACAACGCGGTTGTTGTTGTAGCTGTATTTGTATTTTTTCCGGTTCTCCCAAAGTAACCTGAAACTGTCGTCGTCTTTTTTGTAACAACCGAAATAATTAACGTCTCTGTATCCCGTTACTAACAGTTCCCTGTCCGGAT
>JAIRSV010000128.1 GCA_031255275.1 Proteiniphilum sp. | reverse complement strand
GGGCGCTGAAAAATACATGGAACAAATTAAACGTAATGAAATTAGACTGATGAATAAGCTCGCTGCAAAACACAACTTTACGATTTGCGCTACATAATACGTCATTGGTACCGCAGCGTTAGCGGAGTGGAGAAATCTGCTCCCTGAGCTGGTTTTCGCTCCCCGAGCTGGTTTTCTCCGCTTCTCCGCTTCTGTCCCGGCTGGGCGGGCGAACGGCAGCATTTGTTCATCTGAGTGTTTTTTCGTAGATTTGAAGCATGAAAAAACAAAAGAGCTGTTTGCAGATACAAAGGAAGCGTATAATTGTGACGCCCTTCCGTCTACATTCCTGCACATTCTTCATTCTTCATTTTATTCATTATTCATTCCCAAAATTTTAGCACCGGCATGAAGACTTTTTTACCCGTTACACTGCTTTCTCTCGTTTTATCCGGCGGCTGCACGGCGACGGAAAAACAATTCACGGATTATGTAAATCCCTTCTTAGGAACCGCTACGCTGTGGGAACCCGAAGACCTCGGATATACCCGCACCTGGAAAGAACGCACCTGGGGCGCAGAGGTCTTTCCCGGCAGCTCGCTGCCCAACGCGATGGTACAGTTGAGTCCCGTCACCCGGTTCCGCAGCGGAGCCGGTTACCAGTATGAGGATACGGTGATATACGGATTCTCGCATACCTGCAAGGGGCACTGGAACCTCCTGCACATACCCCTGCTTCCGGTGACGGGAGAGGTTTACCCCTCGGAATACGCCTCCACATTCAGCCACGACCGCGAATCGGCCCGCCCGGGATACTACCGGGTACGGCTCGATACATACGGCATCGACGCGGAACTGACCTCTACGCTGCGATGCGGATTTCACCGGTACACTTATCCGGCGGGAGCGGACAAAAAACTGATCATCGACATAACCCGCTCTAACAATCACGTGAAGGAGTGGGATATACGGAAGATGGATGAATATACCTTCTCCGGCTTTCAGGACGCCGAGGGAAAGATGTATTTCTATGCCGTATCCAACTATCCCGTGGAAGCGATCCGTCAGATGCAAGACCACCGGCATCAAGTCTCGCTGGTGACCTTCGACAGGAACGGCAAAAACAAACCGCTGGAACTCAAAATCGGATTCTCCTTCGTCAGCGTCGAAAATGCAAGGATGAACCTGGAGCAGGAGATGCTCGACAAACGCTTCGACCAGGTGCGGAAGGAGGCCGACACGGAATGGAACGGACTGCTGTCGAAAATAGAAGTCACAGGCGGCACCCGGCGCGAAAAAAGAATCTTCTATACCACCCTCTACCGCTCGTTCCTCTGGCCCGCCCTGCGCAGCGACGCAAACGGCGATTTTACGGACGAAAGGGGCTCCGTCTGCAACGAAGGATTTCGCTACTACACCAACCCCTCGTTCTGGGACGACTATCGCAACAAACTTGTGCTGCTGGGCATGTTGTCGCCCGACGTAACCGCGGATATTATCAAGTCGATCACCGACAGGGGCGAGAAAAGAGGCGGCTATATGCCCACCTTCTTTCACGGCGACCACGCCTCGGTATTCGTAGCAGGAAGCTATCTGCGCGGCATCACCGGCTTCGACCTGCAACGCGCCTACAACCTCCTGCTGAAGAATGCCACCGTGCCCGACCGTCGCGGAAGACCGTATCTGGACGAATACCTCGCCCGGGGCTGGATCGCGGAAAAGGATACCGTCAACGTGCCCACCTGGGACGAATACAAGGCAGCGGTGACCAAAACGGTGGAGTATGCCTACGACGATTATGCCACGGCGCTGATTGCCCGAGAGCTGGGCGACGAAGAACACTGTGCGCTGCTGATGCAGCGTTCGGGCAATTACAAAAACCTGTTCGACCCCTCCACCGGCTTCTGGCGCGGGAAGATAGACAGCGGCGAGTGGATCGCCGATTTCGATCCCTACTATCCCTACTTCGCCTACATGTATCGGGAGGCGAATGCCTGGAATTCCCTCTTCTTCGCCCCGCACGATCCGGCGGGGATGATTGCGTTATACCCGTCGCACCGGGCGGTGGAACAGAAGCTCGACTCTCTTTTCTCCGAACCCTGGAGGGGTTACGAAGCGCACAACATGACCGGCTTCATCGGCAATTACTGCCACGGCAACCAGCCCTCGCACTCGATCCCCTACACCTATTATTTTATCGACAGACAGGAGAAGGCGCAGTGCATGCTCGACAGCATCATGGATCGCTTTTATGACATGGGCGCCGAAAAACTGGCCTACGCGGGCATGGACGATGCGGGAGAGATGTCAGCATGGTACGTCTTCAACGCCATCGGACTGTACACCTATTCGCCGGCCGATCCGGAATATCTCATCACCGTCCCGCTGTTCGACGAGGTGAAGTTTTCCCTGACCGGAGGCAAGACATTCACCATCAGAAAAGAGGGACGCGGAAAGAGGATACGCCAAATCCGATATGGCGACGATCCCGTGGACGGCTGGTTCATCCGGCACGACCGGCTGGCGCAGGGCCGGGAACTGGTTATAAGCACCTATTAAAGAATGAAGCATTTTCTACTCTTTGCGCTGAGCTGCATTATCATCCCGGCGGCGGGACTGCACGCGCAACAGCTCAAAGGCGTCATTGTCAACAAAAAAGGAGAACCCGTCCCGAACTCCACCGTATATATACACGAAATCTCCAAAGGAATTGCCGCCGACACCCGCGGTGAATTTCAAACCGGCCTCGCACCGGGCACCTACACCTGCGAATTTCGTTCCCTCGGATACGGAAGCGTCCGGAAAAACATCGTGATGGGAAGAGTGAATCAAACCGTCCGCGTGGAACTGCAGGAAACATCATATATGCTGAAAGAGGTAGTCGTTTATGCCACCGCCGGCAACGAAGACCCTGCCCTGCGCATCATGCGGAAAGCCATTGCCCGCGCACCCTATTACCGCTATCAGGTAAAGGAATACTCCGCGGAAGCCTATATCAAGGGAAGCCTCACCATCGACAGGATTCCGGGAATCTTCAAACGCGCCATGAAAGTGAACGACAGCAAATCAGACATCAACGCCCTTATAGGAAAGCCGCTGGTAATGGAATCCAAAAGCAATATCCGCTACACGTCGCCCGAAACCTATCAGCAAGACGCAGTTGCCCTGAAAAGCTCCATTCCCAAAGAATTCAACGTGGACAAAGGGTTAAGCATTATGACTTCGAGCATCTATAACCCCGGACTGGGCGGGAAAATCTCGCCCCTCGCCCCCGGAGCGTTCAGGTTTTATACCTTCAAACTCGAAAACGTGGATTATCAGCCCGACCTTATCATCAACAAAATCAGGGTGACGCCCCGGAAGAAAAATCCCGACCTGTTCACAGGTTATATCTACATCCTGGAAGATACCTGGAACGTATATATTGCCGACCTCTCCGCAAGCGAACTGGGTACTGCGATGCACTACCGCATCAACTATCACCGGGTGCAGCCGTCGGTTTACCTGCCCACCACCTACGACATGAGTCTGACGATAAATACGATGGGCGTGAAGGGATCGGGCAAGTATTATGCGTCGATAAAATACAACTCCGTCAAGGCGGATAAGAGCCGGAATCCCGTCGCCATACACGAAACGGCAACGCCGGCAGACGAACCCGTCGAACAGCCGGTATCTCCCAAACAGCAGAAAATATCGGATGAACTTGACCGCCTGGCGCAAAAGGAAGAGCTGTCTACCAGGGAAGCCTATAAGATGTCGAAGCTGATGAGGCGGGCGGTTGAACCGGAGGAGGTGAAAATACAGCGAGAGTCGCTTGAGATAAAAGATATTGAAAGGGTAAAGATGACGGTGGACACGCTTGCCTGGAAGCGGGATACGACCTTCTGGTCAAATATCCGTGAGCTGCCGCTCCGGGAAGACGAACGGAGAAGTTATCAGATAAGGGATTCCCTGTCGGGCAACGATTCCATTGCGGAGACCGGCGACGGCAGGGACGAAATAATGCTGTCGGTTGGCGAAAACCCGAAAACCGTATTCGGAAAGGTCATGCAGGGAGGCGTATGGAAAATGAACCGGAATCTCTCGCTCCGTTACGGCGGATTGACGGGTGTATTGAAAGGGTACAATTTCACGGACGGATTTCAGCTGGGACAGACACTTTCGTTCAGCCAGGCCATCGACAGTAACCGGAATATCTCCGTCACCCCGTCGCTCTGCTACGCTACGGCGCGAAAGGAGTGGTTGTGGCACGTCTCCGCCTCGTTGCACTATGCGCCCATGTCTCTCGGACGGCTACACCTTTCCGCGGGACATCTTTCGCGCGACGTGAACGGTGAAAACGGCGAATCGCGATTGATGAATACCCTTACCGCCCTCGATCTGGGACAGAACTTCATCCGATTTTACGACAGCCGGTACGCTAAAATCGACCATTACACAGATATAGTCAACGGACTGCATCTGTATACCGGCGCGGAGATAGATAAACGGTCAGTCCTGCGCAACCGCACTTCGTTTAACTTTATCGGGAAGGAGGTTCCCGAAAACATTCCCTCCGATGCGGTTTTGTATCCCGGTCACACGGCGGCGAATATCTCGCTGGAAGTCTCCTATACTCCGCGTTACCGCTACCGGGTGAGGAAGGGTCGGAAATGGTACGTCACGAGCAAATATCCCACCCTTTGGGTTTCCTATAAAAAGGGCGTCAATCTTTTTGCCGATAATCCGGCGCCGCTGTATGACCGGATTGCTTCTTCGATCTCTCAAAACATACAGGTATCCCCTTTCGAAGAGGTTGATTACCTGTTTTCGGGCGGCACGTTTTTATCGTCCGGCCGATTGTATGTGAACGACCTCAAATATTTCAGGAATAGCCGCATGATGTTCACCGCGTCCGATTTCAACCGGAGTTTCAACCTTTTGGAGCCTTATACCGCTTCCGGGGAATGGTGGCTGGAGGGACATCTTAATTACCGGTCTCAGTACCTTTTTCTGAAGAATCTGCCTTTTCTGCAGCGATTTTCGTTTGATGAAGCAGTTCACATACACGGTCTCTCCACCGAAAAGCGGAAACTGTATCTGGAAGGCGGTTATTCCGTCGGATTTCTGAACTTGGGACGGATAGGAATTTTCACCGGTTTCAGCGGCGAAAAGTTTGACCGCTTCGGCGTGAGGATCAGTTATCCGCTCTGGAGTTTGATAGAGAGTTCGCTCCACTGATGCTGCATTAATTGAAAAGTGAGTTTTTTTTAAGAAGCGGAGAAGCTGAGAAGCTGAGAAGCTGAGAAGTGGAGATAACCAGCTCGGGGAGCGCCGGAGCGGCAAGGGGCGGGAGCACCCGCCCCGACGAGCGAAAAAGAGAACAGGGCAAGGCAAGCCTTGCCCGCACATTATATATATAGCGTCGCGTAGCGACGCTATCAAATAAATCAGAAGAATCACAATTCAGACAATTAATAAAGAAATCGCTTAATAAAGAAATCGTTCGTCGGGGCGGGTGCTCCCGCCCCTTGCCACTCCGGCGTTCCCCGAGCTGGTTTTTTCCGCTTCCCAAACATTTTCAACTGTCAACTGTCAATTGTCCATTAATGAAGCTCCCGCCCCTTGCCGCTC
>JAIRSV010000079.1 GCA_031255275.1 Proteiniphilum sp. | reverse complement strand
GAACACACCTCTACCGAAACGCTGAATATCATGCGGAAACCCTCGTTTCAATTCTTCGACCGCTTTAAGCAAATCTTCGACGAAGTAAACAAAAAATATGCGCTGAACCAGCAGCTTATTCCCTATTTCATCTCTTCCCATCCGGGATGTACGGAGGAAGATATGGCCGAACTGGCCGTTATCACCAAAAAGCTGAATTTCAGATTGGAGCAGGTACAGGACTTCACACCGTCTCCCATGACGCTTGCTACCGAAATATACTACACCGGCGTTCACCCCTACACGCTAAAGCCGGTATTCACGGCCAAAAGCAAGGATGAGAAAAACGCCCAGCGCCAATTTTTCTTCTGGTACGATCCGGATCAGAAACATTCCCTGATCAGAAAGCTCAAACGAATGGGCAGGCAGGATCTGATAGACAAACTCTATTCTAAGAATATCGTATAACGAAAAATCGCCCCGATCTCGCGGATTTCCCTTCATGCAGGTTAAAAAACATTAAATAACGGACATTTCCCGTCTTTTCATGCAGCGTTTTTCTCTTTTATTCATCTGATATAAAAAAGAAAACAAATAAAATAGTCGCATGAAGAAAATAATATCGACAATCAGCCTCCTTTTAATAATTGGGATTCTACTGATTACCCCCTCTTGTGACGATAATTCGAGGTCACTGGGGAATTTTCGCATCAATATAGCCACCGTCATACCGGAAGGTCAGAACGCATATTCCCTTCTGTTGGACGACGGTACGCATTTATGGCCTGCTGCCAGTGACGTAAGATACACACCGACGCACAACCAACGCGTCTTTCTGAATTATACTATCCTTTCGGAAAAGCAGAGCAAATACGACCACTATATCCGCGTGAACGATATATGGAATATCCTCACCAAACAGGCTATCGAACTGAACGCCCAAAACAAAGACAGCATCGGCAACGACCCGGTAAGAGTCAAGGCGATTTGGGTAGGCGGGGACTACCTCAATGTATCGTTCATGTTCAATTACGGCGGCGTCAAACCACATCTGATCAATCTCGTTAAGAATACGCTTTCGACGGAAGTATCGCCCAAAGCAATTGATCTGGAATTTCGCCATAACTCCTATCAGAGCGCTCAGCCGAGATTGTACGAAGGATTCGTCTGTTTCGACCTGAAACCTTTCAGGGAGGTTGACGCCGACTCGGTGAATCTCGCCATCAAGGTAAAGGAATGGGGCAGAGAAACAACATTCAATGTAATTTACAAGTATAATCAGCCGGTGGCGGAAGCAACCACCCAAATGCCCATACCTGTAATATCATCGAATGAGTATTATTAAATTATGAAATAAACAACCACAAATAAATTAGTTCTATTTCTTATATGACTTTTTGATTTTCCAACAGCCGGACGGCCTCTGCGAAGAGCCTGTCCGGCTTACTTTTTGGGACAAAAATACGCATATAACGTGAAAATATTTTTTTTTCTTATTCTTTTTATTCTATCTTTGCATCGGAACAGTACAGTACAGCATACCGAGTGATGGAATTAAATTTCAACGACAAAAACACCAAAGTGCAGCAACTGACTAACTTTATCCAAAAGTTCATTGCCGCACATGAATTGCAAGTGGGGGACAAATTGCCTTCCATTAATCAGTTGAGTAAGCAATTTCATCTTTCCCGCGACACGGTTTTCAAGGCTTTCTCCGACTTAAAAGCCAGAAATATCATCGACTCGGTACACGGCAAAAGCTATCATGTGGCATCGCGCACCAAACACGTTTTGCTGCTGCTCGACGAATATACTCCTTTCAAGGAGTTATTGTACAATACATTAAAAAATAAATTGCCGTCGTATTACGAGATCGACCTCTGGTTTCATCAGTACAATGAGTATCTTTTCAACCAGATAATCAACAATTCGGCAGGCAGGTATGACAGTTATCTGGTAATGAATTATCACAACGAGCTGTTTTCGGAAGTGCTGACAAAAATTGATAAAAAGAAACTGCTGTTCCTGGATTTCGGGAAATTCGACAAAAACGGATATTCGTATATTTGTCAGGATTTTGACACTGCTCTTTACAATGCTCTGGAAACAATAAAAAGCCGTTTGAAAAAATACCGCAAGCTGCTCTTTATATTTAATAAACATCACAAACATCCGCAGAGCAGCAAGGAGTATTTCAGTAAATTCTGTATCGACAACAATCTGCCGTTCGGGATCATCGATGAAATCACTGAAAAAATGGTCATCTCCAAAAAGATATTCTACCTGGTCATCAAACAGGAAGATTTAGTCAGCATCATAAAAAAGGGAAAGCAGGAAAATTTCAAAGCGGGAAGAGACTACGGATTACTGGCATACAATGAGATTCCGTTCTATGAAGTGATAGAGAACGGGATAGCGAGCATAGGAATTAATTGGGAAAGGATGGGAAATAGGGCCGCCGATTTTATCATTAATGAAACTCCCGTACAGGAGTTTTTACCTACGGAGATCATATTGCGAAATTCTCTCTAATTTTTTTCGCCTGTAATCGGCACAGTTCAGCATACAATAATTAAAAATGAAAGTAATATGAAAAAGTATCCCAAAATCGGAATCCGTCCCACTATCGACGGGCGTCAGGGAGGCGTCAGAGAAAGCCTCGAAGAGAAGACCATGAATCTGGCAAAAGCAGTTGCCGGATTGATCAGTACAAATTTAAGAAACGGGGACGGAAGTCCGGTGGAATGTGTAATTGCCGACGGCACCATCGGCCGGGTAGGTGAAAGCGCCGCCTGCGCGGAAAAATTCGAGCGGGAAGGCGTAGGCGCTACCATTACGGTGACTTCGAGCTGGTGCTACGGCTCGGAAACCATGGACATGAATCCGTACTACCCGAAAGCCGTTTGGGGCTTCAACGGAACGGAACGCCCCGGCGCCGTCTATCTGGCGGCAGTGCTGGCGTCACATTCGCAGAAAGGGCTTCCCGCGTTCGGTATTTACGGACGCGAAGTGCAGGACATACAGGATAATACCATTCCCGAAGACGTAGCGGAAAAACTTTTGCGTTTTGCACGTGCCGCACAGGCAGTAGCTACGATAAGGGGGCGGTCATACCTCTCCGTCGGCAGCGTTTCGATGGGTATAGCCGGTTCCATCGTCAATCCCGATTTCTTTCAGAAATACCTGGGAGTAAGGAACGAATCGGTCGATTCCACAGAAATACTCCGCCGGATACAGGAAGGAATCTACGACCGTCAGGAATTTGAAAAGGCCATGGCGTGGACGGAAAAACTGTGCAAAGTGAACGAAGGCGCAGACTTCAACAGACCGGAGAAACAGAAGAGCCGGGAAGAAAAAGACAAAGACTGGGAGTTTGCCGTAAAAATGACCATTATCCTCCGCGACCTGATGCAAGGCAACCCGAAACTCGAAGCAATGGGCTTCAAGGAAGAGGCCATCGGGCACAATGCCCTCTTCGGAGGATTCCAGGGACAGCGACAATGGACGGATTTTCTGCCCAACGGCGATTTCAGCGAAACCATATTGAACACGTCGTTCGACTGGAACGGCATTCGTGAAGCCTGCGTGTTCGCGACCGAAAACGATTCGCTGAATGCCGCCGCCATGCTGTTCGGCCATTTGCTGACCAATACGGCGCAACTCTTTTCGGATGTGCGTACCTACTGGAGTCCCGATGCGGTGAAGCGCATTACCGGGAAAGAGCTTACGGGACTGGCCGCCAACGGCGTTATACACCTTATTAATTCGGGAGCCACCACGCTCGACGGCACGGGACGCATGAACCGTGACGGGAGACCTGCCCTGAAAGAGCCGTGGAATATCACCGACGAGGAAACGAAAGCCTGTCTCGCAGCCACTACCTGGTCGCCGGCCAACCGCGATTATTTCCGCGGCGGCGGATATTCATCCACATTCCTCTCCAGAGGCGGCATGTCCGTCACCATGTCGCGGCTGAATATGATAGACGGCCTGGGGTCTGTCCTTCAGATAGCCGAAGGGTGGACGGTTGACCTCGACCCCGAAGTGCACAGCGTCATCGACCAGCGTACCGACAAGACATGGCCTACCACCTGGTTTGCTCCGCGTCTTACCGGAAAAGGGGCATTCAAAGATGTCTATTCGGTGATGAACAACTGGGGCGCCAACCACGGAGCAATCAGCTACGGACACATCGGACAGGATTTGATTACCCTTGCATCAATCCTCCGTATTCCGGTATGCCTGCACAACGTGGAAGAAGACGAAATATTCCGCCCGTCGGCATGGAATGCGTTCGGGATGGACAAAGAAGGAGCCGATTTCCGCGCCTGCAAGAATTTTGGGCCTATTTATAAATAATTACTCAAATAAAGAGATGAATAAAACGAAACTACCACTGCTTAAACACAACGGTGTCAATTATCTGCTACCGTTTGACATCATTACCGCCTGCTTCGCGCTGTGGGGATTTGCCAACGACATCACCAACCCCATGGTAAAGGCGTTTTCCAAAATATTCAGAATGAACGTCACGCAGGGAGCGCTGGTGCAGCTGGCCTTTTACGGAGGCTATTTTGCCATGGCCTTCCCCGCCGCCATCTTCATAAAAAAGTTTTCCTACAAATCGGGAATTTTGCTGGGGCTGGCGCTGTATGCCATCGGCGCGTTTCTGTTTTTCCCCGCGATGACGTCGGGCAACTACTACCCGTTTCTGGCAGCCTATTTTGTGCTCACGTGCGGATTATCGTTCCTTGAGACCAGCGCCAACCCCTATATCCTGGCGATGGGTTCCGAAGAGAACGCTACCCGGCGGCTGAATATGGCGCAGGCATTCAATCCTGTTGGGTCGCTTATGGGAATGTTCGTAGCGATGACCTTCATTCAGGCACGGCTCAATCCCATGAGCACCGCCGAGCGTGCTGCGCTGCCCGATGTGGAATTTGAAGCGATGAAACAATCCGACCTCTCCATTCTCATCACCCCCTACCTGGCTATCGGAACCATTGTAATAGTGATGTTCCTGGTCATCCTCATAATGAGAATGCCTAAAAACGGAGACGCAGACAAAAGTCTCCACTTCTTCGCCACGCTGAAACGGATTTTTTCCATTCCCAACTACCGTCAGGGAGTTATCGCGCAGTTCTTTTACGTAGGCGCGCAGATCATGTGCTGGACATTCATTATTCAGTACGGCACGCGCATTTTCATGGGGCAGGGCATGGAAGAGCAAGCCGCGGAAGTCCTGTCGCAAAAGTATAATATCGCCGCGATGATTATTTTTTGTGTCAGCCGGTTAATTGCCACTTACCTGATGAAGTTCTTCGATCCCGGAAAAATGTTGCGCACATTCGCCATTGCTGCGGGAATATTTACGCTGGGCGTGATTTCTCTTCAGGGTATTCTGGGGCTTTATTGTCTGGTAGCGGTGTCCGCTTGCATGTCGCTCATGTTCCCCACTATCTATGGCATTGCCCTGAAAGGAATGGGCGACGACGCCAAATTCGGCGCGGCGGGTCTGATCATGGCCATACTGGGCGGATCGATTCTGCCTCCGGCGCAGGCAGCCATCATCGACATGAAAACCATAGGAGGCCTCTTTCCTGCCGTAAACGCATCCTTTATCCTGCCTCTTATCTGCTTTGCGGTAGTGGCCTGGTACGGCACGCAGGCGTATAACAGAAGGTAAAAACAATTTAAAGAATAAGAATATGAATCATTTGCTTTTAACGATAGCCGGACTTGTTTTGTTTGGATTCAACGCTTTCGCCCAACAGGGTTTCGTGCACGAACAATCGAACGGATACGTCTGGCCGGAAGAGGAAAACGTGCTCAAAAAATTAGACAACTGGCGCGACCTCAAATTTGGCGTGCTGTTTCACTGGGGTCTGTACTCTGTCCCGGGAATCGTGGAGTCGTGGTCGATTTGTTCGGAAGACGTCGATTGGATTCCGCGCGACAGTACGGTTTCCTACGAAGAGTACAAAAAATGGTACTGGGGACTGAAAGACCGGTTCAATCCGGTGGATTTCGATCCGCAACAGTGGAGCCGCGTGATGGATAAAGCGGGGATGAAATATGCCATCTTCACGACAAAACACCACGACGGGTTCAGTCTGTTCGACACGAAAGAATCGGATTTTTCCATCGCAAAAGGCCCGTTCAAAGAGCATCCGAAGGCTGACGCGGCGAAATTCGTATTTGAGGCTTTCCGGCAAAAGAACTTTATGGTGGGCGCCTATTTCTCCAAACCCGACTGGCA
>JAIRSV010000002.1 GCA_031255275.1 Proteiniphilum sp. | reverse complement strand
CCGTGCAGTATGCCGAAAGGCTGCCGGGTGCGCGTATCGACGGGCATGATGGCTTCGACCCGCCCCGCCGCGGCGTAGGTATATTGAATGCCCAGACTGCCCATCAGTGTGTCGTAGCTGCCGGCGTTGAGCGTGTCGGGCGAAATGTCGGCCGGACGGACTTTGGCGATGATATGTGTTTGCACGGCAAGGGCGACCCCGTCGTTGTCGTTGTTCTCGGTGATGTGGTCGGCGCAGGCTTTGACGGAGTCCTGCGCGTTTTTCATGGCAATGCCCGTGCCGGCGAGTTGGAGCATCGCGACGTCCCTCCGGCCATCGCCTATCGCCATGACCTCTTCCGTGCCGATTCCGAGCTTTTCGATGAGTACGCCCAGCGTGTTTCCCTTATCGATAAACTCCGGCGCTACTTCGAGGAAGAACGATTCGGAACGGTAGACGTCCAGTACGCCGGCCAGACGTTTCCGCCACTGCTCTTTCAGCGTCAGCAGCGCCGCCTCGTCATCGCTGACCAGCACGCATTTGCAGGGCGGGAAGTTGACGGCTTCGGAAAAATGTTCCGTCGCGACGATTTCCAGTCCGTTGAGCGCCGCCTCGTCGCGGATGTGCCGGTTTTCGGGTTGCGTGGTGATAAGTTGATTCCGGTGATAGGTGAAGAGGCCGAATCCGCTTTTCTTCGCCTTTTGTTCCAGATGAGGGAGCATTTCGGGACTGATCCTCTTTTCGAACAGCACTTCGCCGCTTCCCGTGTCGATGATCTGCGCTCCGTTGTACGGGAGGATATAACCGCCCCATTTCTTCATGGCTAATTTTTCCACTAAGGGAAGAAGCCCGTGAGGAGGCCGTCCCGACGCCAGTACGAGGCGTATGCCCGCATGTTGTATTTTGAGGAGCGTCGTCAGAGTTGTGGCGGACAGTTCCTTTTTACTGTTTACCAGCGTGCCGTCCACATCCAGCACCAATAGTTTGTATTGCATAGTCTTATTTAGTTGAGAATTGAAAGTCGAAAGTTGAGCGTTGAAAATGGTTGGCGAAGCACATCACAGCCACCCTTCGCGCTGATACCATTCCACGGTTTTTTTCACCCCCTCAGCCAGCCTGTATCCGGGTCGAAATCCGATGTCCGCTTTCAGCGGCGAGACGTCGCACGCCCAGTTGCGCTGCTTCATAATCCGGTATTTGTCGCTGTTGAAAGTCGTAGTCCGGCCGAGGAGCGCCACGAATTTTTCGCTGATCACCGCCGCCGGCTTTATCAGGAAGAGCGGGATTCTTACCCTCAACACGTTTTTCCGGTGCAGCGCATCCCGCACAATGGCGTTGAACTGCGCGTCGGTGTAAACATCCCCGTCTGCGACGAAATACTCTTTTCGCCGGATTCCCTTTTCGATAAGGGTGAAAACAACGTCAGCCAGATCCTCCACGTAGATAAACGAAAGGAGCTGTTTTTTGTAACCCGCCCCGATGTCCAGTCCGTTTTTCACGGCCCTCATCAGGATAAGGTAATCCCTGTCGCGGGGGCCATACACGCCCGTGGGACGAAGAATCAGGTAGGGAAAGTTGTCGCCGAGGCTCTTGAGCCAGTTTTCGGCTTTCAGCTTGCTTTTTCCGTACGCCGTGTTGGGCGCGGGAATTTTATCGGGCCTCATAGGAGTGTATCCGGTTTCGTCGCCCGTCCCCATTACGTCGAGCGAACTCATATACACAAACGAGCGCGGCGTATTGCCGGTTTCTATCAGCGCGTTCACCAGGTTGCGGGTCTGTTCGTAGTTCACCCTGTCGAAATCCGCCCTGCGACGAGCTTTCGTCGCTCCCGCAATATGCACGATGTCGTCAAAAAAGCCCTGTTCGCCGGCAAACTCCCGGAACTGCTCCTTCAGTTTCTGCTTGTCGGCATAGTGCAGGTCGATAAAGCCCGTGCACCCGTCCCGCAGGTATTGCCGGCTGCTGCTCCGGCGGACGCCCGCCCAGGTCTCGTATCCCAGTTCCAACGCCCTCTCCGTCACCCAGCTGCCTATGAATCCGCTGGCGCCGGTGATGAGAATCCTTCTCTTTTGCATAGATATTTCCTTAACTGTCGCACAAAAATAACGATAACTTCAGTATCGGAGATTGAACTTTCCTGAAAAATAGCCGGCGACACGCCAAACACATATCCCCGCTTTGCCGCACCCGCCCCGGTCACCCGTTTCGCAGACGGATCTCCGCATCCGGCAGCCCTGCCGGCGCAATGCAATGAAAACCGGAATAACCTTTCGTCGCGACATGCACCTCATGCCGAATCAAAATCCGTCAAGCGGATAATCTGTGATTTGAAGATCACCCGAAGCAACAATTTCGTACATTTTCAGAGAAAATTCAGGGAAAACAGCAAAAAAATGGCGATTCGCCGAAAAAAAAGGTTTTCATGTAACGAATATTTGGATTCAATGATATACCTTTGCCATAAAATTTACAGTTTTTCGAGATATTTTTAAAGAGGTTGGAATTCCCGTATTCGTACGGGGTATCCCGTGAAAAAAAATATGAACACGAAAACACAGCCGTACAACATCACGGCTACCCAAAGCGCTACTGCCGGTTTTGCAAAGTCGTCCGACCAAAGCGGAAGGCAACAGTCAAAACACCCTCTCTCCGGTCCAAATTTCGTGGGGGGGGGGGTAAACACCTTATTTTCAGTAGATTAAGCGACTTTTTCCACTCAATCCGGGAGAAAACACCACCGGAATTCTCTTCCAAAACATTTTTTCAGACAAGTATAATTCTTTACCACAGGCGATTTTTTATCGTTTGCGGGAGCCATGCATTTGAGTATAGTAATAATTATCTTATAATAAACAATTTCGTAAATTTTAAAATTTGAAGACAATGAAGAAAACAGTGATTTTTATCGCTTTGATAGCGATATGTGTGAATGTAATGATGACAGACTGCAAAGCAGTGCCTGGTTCGTCTCTCAGTCTGGCTCTTGATCCGCCACCCAGGAGGGTGAGCGTAAAAACTCCATGCATTGAGTATGTTATGGACAAGCCGGGCGAATACATGGCCGGGCTGGGTATCAGTTCCCCAAAAATGAACGAGAGGGATGCAATGCGGGAAGCCAACAGTGCGGCCATAGCAGATATTGCATCACGCTACATTGGTGTGATCAAGAATGGCGTACAGTCCTATTTAAATGACAAGACCGTGCCGTCTTCCCAAAAGTTGTCCGCAGACAAGCTGGAAAGTATTGCCACTTCTACCGGAGAAAAAGCCATTGAGAAATATGCCGGAAGAGTATGCTTTGAGACACTGGAAATAACCGATGCCGGCACCTATATTAATTACACGGTGATTCATGTACCCGTGAAAGGAGTCAATCAAGACATTGCCTCGGAACTTGAAGCAGCAAAGGTGGATTACGACAGCGAAAAATTCCGGCAGTGGATGCAGAAAGAATTGGATGCGGCCACGGCTAATAACGCTAAAGAAGGAGGAACCCAATGAAACGGACAGTTATAGCCCTGTTATTCATAGGTCTGTGTGCCGTATCCCAGGCACAGACCGATGCTCCCGAATGGTATATCCACAAACCCGTTTCGCGACTCTCCAATGTGGTATTGTCCACAGGGGCCGGCGTCAATCTGCAGGAAGCGTTTAATAACGCGCTGATAGACGCTTCGGGCGAAAGCGTGGGGTTAATGGTTAACCGGCAAGCGCTGTCCGATATGGACAGTGGGCTTGAAATTACGTTGCCCGCAAGCAACAAAAAAGTAAAGCAAATGGCGGTGAAACATACGAAATCGGGAATGGTGTATGTGTTGATAGCCGTACAAAAAAACGTGCAGTATCCACCCGATTTTGACAAACAGGTATTTGACGGCAAGTATAATTTTTCTTCCTCCGTTTTTGTGCCCGGTATGGCGCAAATCTATAAGGGAAGTAAGGTAAAGGGATTTTTGTTTATTGCCGGCGAAGTGGCGCTTATTGGCGGAGTGGTAGCATGTGAGGGACTGCGGTCGTCCTACGAATCGAAGATAAATACTACGCACGACGCCGCTTCCAAGCGAGACCATATCAGCAATGCGGACAATATGCAAAACCTTCGCAACGGCTTTATTGCCGGCGCGGCAGCAATTTACGTGTGGAACGTGATCGACGGTATCGCCGCAAAGGGAAGCCCGCACATTCGCCTGGCCGACAATGCCGATCTGAAAATTCTTCCGTATGCAACCCTCAATACGGGTGGCATTTCATTAGCTATTAATTTTTAAAACCAAGTAACAGGATGAAAAAGATTGCTATAATCGGATTGATTTTGTTCACGTTTTTGGCTTGTGAAAAATCCGATGAAGTGGAAAAAAAAGCTACAACAGGAAACGTTGTTGGAACTGTATTCAATAAAGCAACGGGAGAACCAAGAGGAGGAGTAAATGTAAGTATAGGGATTTATATCGAAGGACCTATATCAAAATCCGGTTATGTAACGGGAAGTGATGGAAGATTCTCTTTTGAAAATATTTCTGCCAGCTCCATGATAAATGCAGTATGGGTAGAAGGAGTAGCAGGTTCAAGACGAGGAATTCTTGTTTCTCCGGGAGAAACTGTTACAGCAGATATTAGCTATTAATTTTTAAAACCAATAACAGAATGAAAAAAGTATTTTTATTATTAAGCTGTGCACTGTTCCTTATTGGGAGCAGCAGTTGTTCAAAACCTGATCGTGATTTGTTTGCCACGCTTCACGGCGTGGTGAGCGATGCGGAAACGGGCAACCCGATAAGCGGAGCCGCCATAACGTTAAGTCCCGGTGGCAAATCGCAGACCACCGGTACCGACGGGCGGTATGAGTTTGAAAATCTGGATGCAGCACAATATACCGTTACCGTGCAAAAGACCGGCTATCAAACCAACCGCAAAACGGTTACCGCCGTGATCGGTGAAAAGGCTGAGGCGAATATTCTGCTGACAACAAAGGCCGCCGATTAGGCATCACCGCGAACGCTCTTTGAAATATTGGTTTACACGAATGTTGGTGGGCATTGCATGCCAACACCCATACCCGGGCGGTAAAGGATTTGTATAAAGTCTGCCGTAATAACGGAGGGTTACGATAATGACAGTATATCATTGAAGATATAATCGCCATTCCGCTTCCAGCCGACCGAATTAATCGTGTAAGCCAGTAT
>JAIRSV010000163.1 GCA_031255275.1 Proteiniphilum sp. | reverse complement strand
CCTCCGCCTCCGCCTTCCTCAGCACAGTCACAAATAGCCCCTCGCCCCGCGTCCTGTGGGGAAAAAAACGCCAGGCGGACACCCGGTCGTCAAACGAGGGAGAGATACCCCAGTCATCCCCCGTTTCCACACGGACAAACTCCGCTCCCAGCTCATTCGCCATCCGGAGGGCGTTATCCTCATTCTCAAGCCTGTTATACGTGCAGGTACTGTAAATCAGCACTCCGCCCGGCTTCAGCGCCGGCCACACGTCGCGCAGAATCTCCCGCTGCCGCGCAGCGCACATCTCCACGTTACGCGTCGACCACTCTTCCACCGCCGCCGCCTCCCTGCGGAACATCCCCTCTCCCGAACAGGGGGCGTCCGCCAGCACCAGATCGAAGAGGTGAGGGAAAGCTGCAAAATCCCGCGCCGCACTGTGCGTGACCATCACGCCGGGATGACCGAATTTCGTCAGCGTCTCCGCCAGCACATGCGCACGCCGGAGGACGGGATCGTTACACACCAGCAGACTTCCCGCGGGAAGAGCCGAAAGCAGAGATACGGACTTGCCGCCGGGCGCGGCGCACAGATCAAGACACACTGACGGTGCGACCGTCAGCCCGCGCACCAGATGCTCCACAAACATCGAAGAGGCCTCCTGCACATAATAATACCCGGCGTGAAACAGCGGATCGAACGTAAAGGCAGGACGCTCCTCCAGCCAGTATCCCCACCGTGACCAGGGAACCGGCTGCAAAGGCGTCGACAGCCTCATCGGATTGCGTGTCGCCTTGAAGGGATTCAGGCGAATACTGACCGGCGCCCTCTCCTTCAGCGCCCTCAGCAGCAAGTCTGTCCCCTCACCGAGCAGCGGACGGACGGATGATATAAAATCTGCGGGAAAATTCATTGCATATACCCTCACTGTTATTTTAACATGCAAAGATAAAGGGTTTTTCGCGTAAACCCGTCTCCGCCTTTCACACCCTTGATAAAAATGTTACCTTTGCAAAAAGAATCCATCATCAAAAACAAAAAAGAACATGAAAAGAGTATTTATCTTAGCGGGACTCTTACTGTCCCTTTCAGCCGCCGCCCAGGATCGTCCCGATCCGCAGCCGGCCCCCGACTTCTCAGAGAAATTCAACGTAGGCATGGCAGGCTACACGTTTGTCAACTTCGATCTCGACAAAACACTCGAGATCATGGAAAAATGCAACGTGAAATATCTTTGCATCAAAGACTTTCACCTCCCCCTCAACAGCAGCGACCGGGAAATAGCCGACTTCCATGCCAAGCTCCAAAGCAAAGGCGTCACCGGTTACGCCGTCGGCCCCATTTACATGCGCTCCGAACAGGAAGTCGACAACGCATTCGAATACGCCCGGCGAGTCGGCGTGAAACTGATCGTCGGCGTGCCCAACTACGACCTGCTCCCCTACGTGGATAAAAAGGTGAAAGAATACGACTTCCACTGCGCCATCCACCTGCACGGACCCGACATGCCGCTCTATCCCGACGCCGACGACGCATGGGAGAATGTGAAGGATCTCGATCCCCGCATCGGCATGTGTCTCGACATCGGACACGATACCCGCAACGGCAAAGATCCCGTGAAGGATATGGAGAAATACCACACCCGCGTATTCGACATCCATATCAAAGACGTCACCGGATCCACCAAAGCCGGCTACTCCGTAGAGATCGGCCGCGGCATCATCGACATCCCCGCCTTCATAAAAATGCTCCGTCAGGTAGGATACGAAGGCGTATGCAGCCTGGAACACGAACGCAATATGAAAGACCCCTTCCTCGGGATCGCCGAATCCATCGGCTACTTCCGCGGAGCGATTGTCGCCACGAAGGAATGACCGTTACAAAAACAGCAGATCACAAAAGCGACGACACGCGCTGGAAAGTGATCGAAAGTCAATATCTCCACCGGCGTCCCTGGCTGACAGTACGCCGGGAGATATTGCAGACACCCGCCGGAACCCTTATCCCCGAATATTACGTACTGGAATACCCCGACTGGGTAAACATTATCGCCATTACCGGCGAAGGGCACTTCATCCTGGTGAAACAATACCGTCCCGGAATCGGAGAAACCTGCCTCGAACTGTGCGCCGGCGTATGCGAGAAGGAAGACGCCTCACCCCTCGTCTCCGCGCAGCGTGAGCTGAGGGAAGAGACCGGCTACGGTGGCGGCAGATGGACCGAATTTATGCGCGTGGCGCCCAATGCCAGCGCAACAAACAACTACTCATACTGCTTCATAGCCGAAGAGGTGGTGAAACTGGGAGACCCGACACCGGACGAGTCGGAAGAACTCACGGTACACCTCCACACCTTCCCGGAAGTGAAGTCCCTGCTCATGAGCGGCGAGATCATCCAGGCCACCATGGCCGCCCCTCTCTGGAAATATATAGCCCTTCGCGACAAGTGAAAACACTCCTTCGCAAGAAAGCCTGTCAACAGATATGAAAGATCCGGCGCTTTACCTGATTCCCGTCACACTGGGCGACACCCCTACGGAACAGGTCATACCTCCTTATAATATACGGGTCGCTTCCCGTCTGAAGTACTTTATTGTGGAAAACGTACGTTCGGCACGCCGTTTCCTGAAGAAGTGCAACCCCGAAACGGACATAGATGCCATCACCTTCTGCGAACTGAACAAGCATACCGATAAAAGCCGGATTGCCGACTATCTGTCGCCGCTAAAGGCGGGAGAGAGTATAGGGATACTTTCCGAGGCAGGCTGTCCCGCCGTCGCCGATCCCGGCGCCGCCGCGGTGGCGATTGCGCAGCAGGAAGGATACAGAGTTGTTCCGCTGGCCGGTCCCTCCTCCATGCTGATGGCAATCATGGCGTCAGGATTCAACGGACAGAGCTTCACCTTTCACGGCTACCTGCCGGTCGACGCAGACGAGCGGGCAAAGAAGCTGAAACAGCTCGAAGCAAAGGCTTACGCCGACGATCAAACCCAAATCTTTATCGAAACGCCCTATCGGAACATGAAACTGGCGGAAGAGATATTGCAGCACTGCAAGCCCCAGACCCGACTTTGCATCGCCGTAAACATTTCGTGCGATGACGAGTCCGTTGTGACGCGAAGCATGAAGGCCTGGAAAAACAGACTGCCGGACATGCACAAAAAGCCGGCAGTCTTCCTCATCTACAGGGGATAAGGGGACAGGATAAAAAAAAGATCACAGGCCTGCCGTCCCCGGCACGCCTGCAAAAAGATTCCGCCGTCAGATCAGTTTGGATACAAGCGCGTTATAAACAGCCTCCGGCATGGTATTTACAAAAAGCTTGTGGAAAATATTCCGCTTATAGTGATTCACCAGGCTCTGCTTTATGTTCAGTCTGCGCGATATCATCCGTTCATTGACCCCGTCAGCCGAAAGCCGGAGAATCTGAATCTCTATATCCTTCAGTTTTGTCTTCCGTTCCGAGACAAAATTCTTGAGTTTCCTGGAATAATAGAGTTCTATGTTGCTGTCCGGGTAATATATGGAAAACCGGTTTGTACCCCTGCTTCCGGACTGCTTCAGGATATTGGCTCCGATCTTGGGGTATCCGTTCTCATCCGTCAAAACGGGTACGCTGTAGCTGTCCACCTGAATATAATCATCACCGGTGGTTTTAATCCTGAAGTTGGCCGTAAAAACAAATTCGGCGGAATTTTTCTTCTTCTTCCGGAAAAACAGCTCACGCCCCTTTTCATAAACACCCATCAATAACTGGAGGTCTTTGGGGTGGATTACGTCATAATAAATCTGGTTACCGCGTTCAATATCCTCCTGACGGACACCCGTTAGTCTGGTAAACGCCTTCGAGACGGTAATGAGCGTCCCGGTCGTATAGTCATGCGCGGTAAAAATCATATCGATGGCTTCCGAAAAAATCGAAACAGTACGCACCACTTCCTTCGCAATATCGGATATTTGCCCGTCGGCGCCCGACACTATCTGGTTTTCAAGCAATTTCATCCTCATAAACATGTTGTTTTATAGGGTTCAGTCGATTAATCCCTGGTTATAAGCCAGAGCAATAGCTGCGGAGATTGAACTTACAGACAACCGGTTAAACAGCTTTGTTTTCTGATTCTTCAGATTGCTGAGCGGTACGCCGACATTCTCCGCGATTTCACTTTCCGTAAGGCCTTCCGCGGCCAACGAGAGTATCTTTCTCTCCACATCCGACAATCTGCACATTATCGGCCTGGTATTAAACTGGTTTTCCACCACGTTGAAATTGAAAAAGACATTCTGCCTGGAGGCATGTAAAATCAGGTTACCGGGAAACAGTTTCTTCGTCGGCCCGATGTAATAAACCGAGATCCAGGGGGTAAGATCAGACGTAAACATAAAGGGAATAACCTTCAGCGAATACATCCGGGTTTCGCCCCGAGACATCCCGAGCCTGATGTCAAAAGAAAAATAATAATACCGGTCACCTTTCAGAAAATCATTCCTGATACAATCCTTGATTGCCGAAATGATCTGGGTAAACAAACCGGTATCCTCCGGGAAAACCAGCGCGTCGATATAATTATCCGTATAGAGTTTGCACCCCAAATTTCCGAAAATCCCGGCATATCCGGGATTGTAGTGATACAGCCACGTACATTTCTTAAAATGATCGACCAACAGGTCTGTGGTTTGGGTCGCTCTTGCGAAAGAGTGTATCACGTTCGACCTTCTCGTAAACTCATTATAATTCGGAACGGATCCGAAATTAATTAACTGATCATACAAAATACTAGGTGTGTCCATAAATTATCTGTTTTCTCTTTATGCAGAGATTTTCTTCTGTGATCGAAAGTCGCTTTAATGATCACACAAGGCTTGTTTTAGTTAATAATAGCCTCTGTCAGCGTAAAAAAAACTTTTAAACGAAAGATTTCTTCCTGTTCCGGCTCGTTTCTATACTTAATGTCATCTTTTGGTTATGGTCATAAAACTAAACAGAATGGACAAAAATAGATAAAAATCAAAACATTTCAAAACAAATAAAATGAAAATTAATACCTATCCGGGTCTGCAAAACGGAAATTAATAGCATATTAGCTTTCAGGATTTATCGCGCCAATTGAATGTGGGTAAAAAAATTCCCCATTTTGTAAAGTATATTTGTAGTATTCTTGTTTTGTTTTCGTGGTCAAAATCACCGCCGGGAGATATGCAAAAAACTCCAAACGAGAAGCATCTGCATACGGTAGCAGTGATTGACAGTGTTAAAAATCATCCGAGATATTTATGTCGCCATTTAACTTTTTTGATTTGATTACGAGATAATTGCAGTTTTTTCGGATAAAATATTTGTTCTACCTTTGTCCCGTCATCCTGAGTGACCAAAAACCAAAACCAAGATCAAAATGATAAGAAGACTCCATATAATCATGGCACAAATTCGCGAATGGACGGAACGGTTTCGCATGTCGAGCGTTCCGTACCGATATGGTATTATGAAATTATGGAATATTAAATTATAAAAATCAAGTATATGAACAGAAAACAACTGGTATTGCTGCTTTTCTTGCTGCTCTGGGGTGTTACCTACGGGCAGTCGGGGGATGGTTTTCACTGGAGCAAAGTGCAGCCCCCCCACGTAGGAGTAAAAACCAATTTATTGTGGGATGTCACCTCAACGATTAATCTTGGGGTAGAGGTTAAGCTGGCCAGGCGTTATACCCTGGATCTGCCGGTAAACCTGAATGCGTGGAGTTTCAGCGACGAGAAGAAATTGAAACATTTTCTCGTACAGCCGGAAGTCCGCTGGTGGTCGTGCGAAAGTTTCTACGGACATTTTTTCGGACTCCACGGAATGTACGGACATTATAATGCAGGGGGTTTAACGCTGCCATTCAAACTTCTCCCCAAACTGAAAAAAGAACGCTATCAGGGCGATCTGGCGGGAGTGGGACTGTCTTACGGCTATCAGTGGCTCCTCTCTCCGCGCTGGAGTCTGGAGGCTACGCTCGGGGTCGGTTACGTGAGACTTGACCATGAAAGGTTCGGGTGTGAAGTCTGCGGCGAAAAGATCAGCGATGACGGCAGAAACTATTTCGGCCCTACCAAGGCGGGAATCAGTTTAATCTATATCATTAAATAGAACAGATACAAGTATGAATAAAAAGGATTCAGGCATGAAGACGAATAACAGAAAATATAAATACGGGATTGTTTTCACCCTGTATTTGCTGGGATGGGCATTATTTTCACCCGCTTCGGCACAGGAATACAACGGCAGGATCAATGTGAAACCAAAACTGTCCCTTATCGACGATTCGTTATATATTGACATGACGGTGACGCTGGAAGGTGTTCCCATTGATAACGAACGTTCACTTACGCTGACTCCGGTTCTGACCGGCGAGTCCCGTACAAAGCAATTGACTCCTCTGATTATTAACGGGTCCCGCAGGCATCAGTTATACCTGCGTTACCTGGCTTTGAATAAGGGGGTCGATTATCCCGTGGCGGTGAAAAGAGGCGATAAAACTGCTTACGCCAGGGAGGTGGCATACCATACCGCGGTACGCTATGAGCAGTGGATGGGCGATGCATCCCTCGACCTGGTAGAAGATCTGTGCGGATGTGCGGGCAATACCCAGAAAATATCGGTGGAACGGCTGGTGGCGATGATTGTGCCGCCCGAAAGCAAGATAGAGCCGTTGCTTGCATACATCCATCCCGACGTGGAGGCCGAAAAGATGCGGGACGAACAGGCTGACATTTTCCTGGACTTCAAAGTAGCGGAAACGGTCATACTCCCGAATTTCATGTCGAACAGAAAGGAACTGGACAAGGCTGAGAATCTCTTGCGCGAGTTGCAGGATGACAGGAATGTGAGCATCACGGGCATCACCATCAGGGGATTTGCTTCCCCCGAAGGCGAGGAAGAGATGAACAAAAGGCTGGGGGTAGGGCGTGCTAACGCGCTGAATCAGTACCTTTCTCAGCGCTTCGTCATTCCGCGGAGCATCTACAGTGTGGAGCCCGTAGGCGAAGACTGGGTCGGATTTGAAAAGTTGATGGAGGAATCAGACCTGTTCTCCGAGAATTACCGCGCCGACGTACTGGAGATCATCCGTTCAAACGCGCCGAACGATGACAAACAGACGGCTATCGTCGCCCTGAAGAGCGGATCGTATGACATGATTCTCAAAAACATTTACTCCAGGCTGCGCCGGGTAGTCTGCAGGGTTGACTACAGGGTTCGCGCATTCAACCTGGAAGAGGCAAAAGAGCTGTATTTCAGCAAACCGCAGCAGTTGAGTCTGGATGAACTCTTCCGCGTGGCCAATACGTATGATGATTCCGATCCCCAGTTCGGTGAAATATTCGAGACTGCCGTCCGGCTCTTCCCGGAAGATCAGACGGCTAACCTCAATGCGGCGGCTTCTTCCCTGATACACGGCAATACGCAGCGCGCAAAAAGATATTTGGAACGGTCTGACAAGACTACCGCAGAATATATGAACAACAGGGGTGTATACGAACTGTTGAGCGAGAACTATGAAGAGGCTCGCGTCTGGTTAGAGAAGGCAAGGAGTAACGGCTCGAAACTGGCGGAACATAACCTTGCCGAACTGGATAAGAAAGTGGCGACGCTGTAATATTGACCGTCGCCCCGAGAGAAAGAGCATTGCAATGCCTATTACGAAAGTCTGTAAAACAGTATGCTAAAACAGAAAACGGCATACTAAGACTTTCAAAACAATCAATTAACAATAAAAACAAAAAACAAAAAACAACAACAATGAAAACAACCAAGTTTATTACAAGTTTAATTTTGTGTGGCGCTCTCTTCGCTGCGTGTAACAACGACGATGTTCCGGGGAGGGGACAGTCGTCAAGCGGCGATCCTGCCGAAGTGATAATCTCCATTACCAATCCCTCTGGCGGTTCCGCCACCTACGGCCTCGTTCCGAATGGAGAAGAAAGCGGTACGGCCGCCGAAAACAAAGTCTCCGACATCGAGATTTACGTTTTTGACGACCAGGGGGTTATCGACTCCGGAACAGGAAACGGTACTGGTTACTTCTCAGCCACTGTGCCTCAGAATGCAACCTCATTCAGGTACACGGTGCTTATGAGCAGCGGAGACAACAAGAGGCTGGTTACCGCAGTCAACATGAAACTTGGAGCTCTGACTAAGGGGCAGACCTACAGTGATCTGAAGGCCAAACTGAGCAATGCCGGCTTCAAGGCTTCCGGTTCGGACTATAATTCACGTACTGTCCCCACCGACGGCTTCGAGATGAGCGGCGAAATCAGGGCAAAGATCGAGGCCGGCCGGATTAATTCGGTCAGTATCCCCGTATCGCGTCTGGTGAGCAAGATCAACGCTCCCGTATTTTCCAACGCCCTCAAGAACAGCCCTACCGTGGTGAAGCTGACCGATAAGGAACTGGAATATTTGTGGGGCACTTCCGCTGCAACCATCGATACGGTAGCCTTCAAAGGTATAAGCTACGCGCTGGCTAACGGGATCACCAAATCGAACGTACTCTTCAACGGACGTGCCGACGGTAATGATACGGATCCTAAAAACGCTCCCTGGGGTGACTGGGCATGGACCGGAAAATCGTATCTGAATTCCTCTTTCGATGCCGCTGGCAAGTATACCAGCGTCTATTCGGGACAGTCGGCTACGAATGACTGGTTACTCAAAGCCTCGACGGCCGGAGAAGGGCATGTTTACGTCTATGAGAACAAACCGGCTACAACCACCGTAAACGGGCAGACGGGTTTCAATCCCGAAAACACTTATGCCTTTGTCATCAAGGGAGAACTGGTGGTTAACGATGACGTGAACAATACGAAGGGGCTGAATAAATTCCGTTACTGGAGGGTTGACCTGGTAAGAGACAACGCTTATCATATCCTGCGTAACAGTTCCTACTACGTGTTTATCAAGACCATTTCAAGTGTAGGTTTCCCCACTGAGGAAGAAGCGGAAGATGATCCTGATATTATTCCTATTGATCCGGATGCTACTTCGGCTGAAATCGAGGTCGTGGTAAACAAATGGAGACTCAACCATTTCGAAACGGAAATGTAATACCTCAAATTCCGTATGCTTACGGGATTTTTTCACAACGTAAGGGAAAGCCCTGGCGTTTTCCCTTACACTTTCAATCATTTTTCAAAACAAGAAAATGAAGTTAATCAAGGCAATTCCACTATTCATGGCATTCGTTAGCTTAGTGTCCATTCTGTCATCCTGCTCTCTCGTAGACGAGAAGCTGGGAGACTGCCCGACCGATATGCTGCTGTCGTTTCATATCGACGACCGGCACGAGGCGGGTGACTTTGACGAGAGGATCGGCAACGACGTCTTGCTCTACATATTCCAAAACGGCGTTTGTGTGGCGAAGATGACTGTGCCTTACGGGGAGATTGCGAAGGGTAAGCCCTACGCGATCCGCAAGACAGACCAAATCAGCGGCAACCTGCAAATGGTAGCCTGGGCTGTTCCGGCAAACGGGGACCTGAGTGTCCTGCCGTCATGGCAACTTGGCGCTCCGCTGGGTTCGACCGAGATTTCTCTGGAAGCGCTCGGGAGTACGGGATATTATGCCGCTGTGACCAATCAGCTATATCTGGGTACGTTATCCGTCAACGAAAGGATCAACGAGCCGACTTCTCATTCCATCGGGATGAATTACAGCTATTGCCGTGTGGAAGTACACGTGGCCGAACCTTCAGGTTCCATCCTGAATGTGCCCGAAGGGGCGAGCATCCGCGTGCTGGGCAGTAAGGCCGGCATGAACATGCAGCTCCAGGGAACGGGCGCTGACGCAATTGTGCCCGTCGCCCTGAAGGACACCGGCGATAAGGGTGTCAGCTACGCCACCGGCCGTTTCGGCATTTTCCCCTCTGCGGAGGGTAAGACTGTCAGCATCGAGATCTATGCCGGCGACGTTCGCCAGGCAACCCTTAACGTCCCGAGGGAGAATATGCCCAAGGGCGCCGAAGCCGGCGGACTCCTGATTTTTGAGTATACTCTCAATTCGGGCAGTTTCACCCTTATCGTCAACGGATACAGGCTCAATATATACGATGTTGATATGATATAAATATTCTAACATGATATTATAATGACTAAAGTAAGACAATCAAAGATGTTTCCCATCCTCCTGCTGCAAGCGGCGATACTGCTCGCTTCGTGCAGTGAGCGAGACGGAAACTGCGACACAGCCCTTCGGGGAGATGAGGTGGAAATTGAAATGACATTTGCACGTCCCGCAACCTACGCTTCGGGCGATGAAACGAATGAGGAAAAGGCGATTCATACGCTCGACCTTCTGGTGTTTCAGCGGCAGGGAGCCGGCGGAAGCGGAAGCGCGAACGACGCTCTGTTTGTGGAAAAACGCTATGCGTGGGCCAAGTCAGGGTCGCCGGATAAATACAGGTCGATAATCCGCATGGGAGACCATCTCGATATTTATTGTGCGGTCAACGCCAGGAGCCTGCTCGACGCTGTGGAAGCGGCCGGAGGACTTGTCTCCGGAACGACTTCCTGGACGCAGCTCCGCGAGAAACTGGTACTCGTCAGCCCGGCTGACCTGGCAACGAACCTTGCCGCCAAAGGTCTCCCGATGTGGGGATACCTCTATGACCAGACTATAGCGGACAAGGCGTATACCAGTCTGGGTACGGTCAAGCTGCTCCGCGCCGTGGCATCGGCAGACATTACGGTGAGTGCCGGTCGCTTCACCCTTCAGAAGGGCTACGTGGTTTTCGGCGCCGACAAGGGACTGCTTCCCTTCTCGCCCACCAACCTCGATGTTACCGACAATGTGAAGAACCCGGAGATACCGGCGGGCATGAAGGCGGAGGTGGATCTCTCTTACGCAGGACTCACTTCGACCGCGCCACAGGCTATCGACAACAGGTTTTACATGTATGAGAACGACGCTCCGCTCGTGACCGGAACCGGCAGGAGAAGTACCAAAGTGGTGCTCGAGGGTATATACACCGGCCCCGGAGGATCGGGCAAGACTACCTTCTACCCGCTCTCGTTCAGAGACGCTGATGACCGGAAGCTCCAGGTGAAACGCAACTGGAAGTATGTCCTGGTCGTGACCGGGGTTAACGGCGACGGATATCCCTCGCTCGATGCGGCCAAGAACGGCGAAGACCTCAACATGGACTACAAGGTGATCAACTGGAACGGCAACGATGACGATGACATTCAAATAATCGGCGCGAAATACCTCGCAAACTATCCGAAAAACGTGGCGCTCGAGCGCCCGGCAGCCTCCTCGAAAAAAGCACTGGTGAAGTCGAACTTCGACATCGGCGACTTCAAACTGGAACTCTCTCACGGCGGTAAATTTCCCGATCCTGCCGATATGACGAAGATCGAGAACGCTCGCTTCAGCGTGAAGATAGCCGCCGGATCCAATCCCGAAGAGATAGAGTTTACCTACTCCACGCTGGCGGCCTACACGCCCTCGGCGACCGACAACCCCTCTATCCTGAAAGTGACTGTAGGTGGTGTGCTGGTGTTCGAAACCACCATCACCCAGTATGACGAAACACCCGTCGACTGGAATGACGGGGGTGACCAAGATATTGATATTTGAACCTATAAAAAAAACCTCTAATAAAAAAAACTGAAACTTATGAAGAGATATTTATTTACACTTTGCGTGGCCTTGCTTGCAGGCATCCTGCCTTCCTGCATGATTGATGATGAGGCTCCTGTGAACGGCGGGATAAAGGGTGACAACGGATTTACCCTGAAATATATCGTGGAGGGGAGGGACATTACCACCTATGCCACGGTAGCTCCGGAGCAGGGAGAGGAAGAGGTGAGGTCACTTCACCTGCTGTTCTTCCAGCCCTCCAACAACAGTTCGGGAACCTTCATCGAAGCCGTCGAGGTGAACGGCACGCTGTCGATGAACACCTCCATTCCCATTACGCTTCCCCCCAACACCTCCCTCACCACCAGCGGCGAATATAACGTGCTCGCGGTGGCCAATCTGATTGAGGGCGACTACCTCGGGGGGACTGACTTCAACGTATGGAAATCGCAGCTCAGAGGCCGGACTGAGGCCGACGTGATGGAATGGGCCACGGCTACGGCCACGGCTTCCACCCTGGGTACCGACGACAGCGCCATACTTCCCGGCGAACTCCTGATGCACGGCGTCGCCGTGAAACCGGCCAACTCGGGTAACCTCTCGCTCATACTCACGCGCAATCTCGTGCGCTTCGACGTCAGCAACAACGAGAGGGCCGCTTATGACCTCGTCTCGACATCCATCTGGAATGCCTACCCGATGTCATCAATATTCGGCAAAAGCGTCCTGGACTATTCGAGCAATACCGGACGCATACGCCGCTTCTACGGAATTACCAACACCAACGTGGACGGCGCCGGACTCTACAAAGACATCTCCGGCGGACTCTACGCTTTTGAAAACGAAGTGCCCGCGCCCAAGAACGACGATGAACTGACGACCTGTCTGATCATCGGACTGAGGAAGCGCGGCACCAACACCGTCAGCTACTACCGCGTCAACATCCGCCCGAGGGGAACCGCTCAGGCCCTGAAGCGCAACAACGTCTACCGCGTCAGTATCAACAACGTCTTCGGCCCCGGAGCTCCCAACGAGGATGAAGCCTACACGGGCATTGGTACCGACCTCGGATACACGATCAACTACTGGGATCTCGACGACAACGGCGTCATCGTGCAGGACGGAAACAACATCCTGGCCGTCCCCACCAAACTGGTGAGAATCGGCACCCAGGGAGGAGAATTCACCTACTCCATCTACACCTTCTCCTCCTCCGGACAGGCTGCGCCCCTCCAGATCAAAAACCAGACCTGGGATCCGCAGACAAGCGACATTCGCGCCACGCTGAACGGGAACACCCTCGTGATCAAAGCAACCCCGCTCGTCCCGATCGGCTCGGAGAGGAACGGCGTGATAACCCTCTCCTTCGGAGGACTCGAAACCTCCATCACCGTAATACAGTCCGGACAGGTCAACGAATTTCTCGAAGTAATACTTCCCCCCAGCGGCCTTCCGCCGTTCGGCCCCTCTCCCGACATCTATTCGGGTGACATCGAGGTGAGAGCCTCCGGAACATGGCGCGCCGAGATGTATGGCGATCCCGCCTTCTCGTTCATCGGCAGCAGCCACAGCCCGCGGGTCGACACCCTGTCGAGCCGCTACAACGCGATGCCCCTGATACGCGACGGAAAATACTTCAAAGTATGGACGCTGCCGAACATCGACCTCACTCAGAAAAAGGCATTCATCGTCGTCTCGCTCGACAGCGACCCGGTGAACCACGTCTCGATCATACCCCTCGTGCAGAATCCCAGGGGAGGCATACACGTATCGCCCACTACGCTCACCTTCACCGTGACAAACTACGCCATACCGCAGCAGGTAACCGTAGACGGAAGCACGGCCAACGGTAGCAAGATGTGGCGTGCCGAACTGCTCCCGGGCGCTAACGCCGACAAGTTCACCATCTCGCCCACGCCCGCCGAAGGCGACGGCAGCTCGCCCGCACAGCGGACATTCACCGTAAGGACGGTAGACCAGAACCTCTCCGGCTCCTCCTACACCGCTACCATAAGGGTAAGACTCGTGAGCGAACCCAATACCTATACCGACATCCCTGTCATCCAGGAATCGGCACGCTTCTCGATCTCCACCGGGAACATATCGGGAATCCCCTGCACGGGAGGTGATACGCCGCAACTGATCAACGTGAATGCCGACGCATCACTCTTCTGGTCAGCCGGCATCATCATGACCTCCGGCGTGAGCAGCGACGGACGCTCGCTCAAGAATCACAATGCCTATCTGATCGACGCGAGCGGCAAAACAATTCCGCCGGGAACCGTACTGCCCGTCAATACACCCTTCAAGGTAAGATTCCCCAAGGTCTACTATCCCAATCGGGGTATCACCGGCATCACGGCCAACGTCACCTTAACCCTGCACGACTCCAACGGAAATGCCACTCCGCTGACACTCACCTTCACCGTCACGCAGGAGCCACTCCTGGCCGCTCCGCTCCACGCCGCCAACATGCGGATCAAAACCGACGGAGCCGGCGGAACTGTCTACGGAAGCCTCCTGAGCGGCACCTACGAGACGAAGTACAGAGACGTGATGAAGAAAACGTTCACTACCATCTACGACGGACGGCCTCAGCCCAACACCACGTTCCTGCACGCATGTGCCTACGACATTTCGCTCTCGCCTCCGGGATGGTCCACGATAGAATCCTTCAGGAAAACCCGGGATGCCGTCACGGTACTCTCAATGGTAACATCGGCCAAGACCGATATACTGCGTGATCCCAACTCGGTACTCACCAAACTGGGATACCTCATCGGACAGTACGTCACCGCCGGAGCCAATACCGCCGGATTCCTGAATGAGAGCGCGGCCAACACGCGTGTATACAAATTCCTGGTGACCAACGGGAAATATCACGTCCCGAGCAACACCAAGTTCTACGCAGACGACATAGCCACCGAAGCGAGCATCTTGCCCTCGACGGCCGTATCCGTCATCAGGTCTACGAACAGGCCTGCGAATACCATACTGGCCGTCGACCCGGCTAACAAGATCATATACATCGGAGATCTTCAGGCCGTGGGATACGAGCACAAATGGACGCCCGAGAGGGATGCATTCCTCAACAACCTGGCACTCTACATCCGGTATGCCGCCGAGTACGGCAGTCACTTCACCGACTTGCTGAACGACGCCTCCGGCGTACCCGACCTCTGGGATCCCGTATGGCAGGGTAATGCCAGCTTCTAAGAAAGCCACATCCGGCAGATAGCGACACTGCCGAAACTTGAGAGACCGTCTCGGAATGAAGTATCACTTCGGAAGAGACGGTCTCTTCTTTTTTTCGGGCAGCCGGACGCCGGACGCCGGAATGTAAACTGTGTGTGAAGCGGGCTGTGAAAAAGATAAAAACGGCAGAAAGGCAAGACGGTCGCGCGACCGTCTTTAAGCCAAAAATGAACGGAAACGGCAGTGCATAATCCGCCGGCACGGGCGGAAAGAGTCACTGACGGCAGAATCAGTAGAAAAAGGTATAAGAATACTCACGCCGGTTACCCGCCCCGTCAACGGCGGAAAAGACCAGCCTCTGCTTCTCCCCGCGGTCAATCCGCGCATCCTCAAACCGGCAGGTATAAACGGACGACTTGCTGTCATGCGTAAAAAGCACAAACTTCCCGTTAATCTCCCCCCTGAAAGAAGCAATACCGCTCCGGTCATCCCCGAGGCGCAGCCGTATGTACCTCCGGCTCACCCACGAAGCCGGGTCAACGGGAGTGATGACGGGCGAAACCGTATCGGCTGAGATGGCATACCGGCCGCCCAGTTCCCGAATCGACACCGTCATCCCTCCGTGAACGTATTCCCCCCCCAGCCAGCTCGCTGACCCGTTATCGCCGACCCTCACGATGCCGTAGCGACCTTTGTCCCGCAACGGGTCGGAATTCAGCCCGATCCAGATGCTCGCGCGGCCGTGCAGCGGAACCGGACTGTCATTCACCCGGTGTATGGCCGAAAAGTAATCCCCGTTCCCGGCAGAGGAGCTGTGGGTGAAGCAAATATCATCATACAGATTCCCGTCCGGTATTTGCAGGTGAAAGCCCGGCGCCGGGTAAAAGTGATAAAGATTCCACGCCATGCCGTTGTCGCACGCCCCCTCCGGAGGGAGAGGCTGACGCTTTCCGTTGACCGTGAATTGATACGTCAGCCTGTTTCCGCGGTGATCCTCCAGTTCATACCGGAACAGGTAAGGCCTCTCCTCGTCAATGTCGACATACCCGCCGTTCCCTCCGGCCCCGTAGAACGGAAGCGTATTGCCCGGCACGACGAACGACTTCATATAGAACAGCCGGCTCCTTCGCCAGTACTCAAAGTCGACAAAAGCATTCAACATGCGGGTCTTCGCAAACGGAAACCGGCTGATGGAACTGCCGAACACCTGCCGGTCATCCACAAAGAGACGCACATGCTTTACGCCATAAACGTTAGCCTGACCGCTCATCCGGTCACACGCCCTCACCCCCACGCCAAAGCGTCCCCAGGCATCAATGCTCCTTCCCGGCGGCGTCGGATTCCCCTCCCCGTCTCTGCCGACGGGGAGCCTGACGGGGGAGCCGCTGCCGTTGACCACCCCTTTGCCTGCCACGGGATAAAAGGCAATCCCCTGAATATCCGGCCTCCGCGTATCCGGAATCTCCGCCAGAAACTCCAGCGCATCCAGCGCCTCTTCCGAAAAGGTATCACGTATCTCAAAATGGAGATGCGGTCCGCCGGAACTCCCCGTATTGCCGCTCAGCGCAACCTGCTCACCCCTTTTCACCGGAAACCGGCCTGCTTCCGGATAAAGCGTCACGGCAAACGTCTCCTGCAGATACTGCTGCTCACGCACCCACTCCCCGATCTCTTTCGAAAAACCGTTGAGATGAGCGTAAACGCTGGTATGCCCCGTGGAGGGATGGTCGATATAAAGCGCCAGCCCGTAGCCGCCGGGGGAGACGCTGATGCGGGACACATACCCGTCCTCGATCGCCACCACAGGCTCGTCCACCGTCTGTCGCGTCTTGAAATCGATCCCCGAATGAAAATGATCATTTCTCAGTTCGCCGAAGTTGCCGCTGAGCGCAGGCGGAATGTTCAGCGGATTCCCATACTGCTGCGCATGTACCGGGAGAACGGCCGCAAATAACAGGAAAAGGGCTGACAGAAATTCAGACAGTCTCATTGCAGGCAGTGCTGTTTCGTGAAGCGTCAAAAACCGCATCGATAATATCTCTCGCCACATCAACCTTCGATTTCAGCGGGAATGACCGCCTCTCGCCGCTGCGCGAAAGAAGCGTCACCCTGTTCGTATCATATCCGAAGCCGGCACCCTCATCATTCAGAGAGTTAAGCACGATACAGTCAAGGTTTTTCTCCTCCATCTTCCTGATCGCGTTACGCTCCTCCTCCTCCGTCTCCAGCGCAAAGCCGACGGTCAGCTGTCCCGGCCTTTTCATCTTTCCCAGGGCAGCGGCAATGTCCGGATTGGAAACGAGCGAAAGCGTGAAAGACTCCCGTCCCGCACGCTTTATCTTCTTCCCGCACACCCGCTCCGGGCGATAGTCGGCCACAGCCGCCGAGAGGATAGCCGCATCCGCCTGAGGAAATACCTTCAGCGCAGCGTCATACATCTCGCGCGCCGACTCCACATCCACCCTCCGTATGCCGGGATGCGCGGCAGACAGCGCCGTCGGCCCCGTAATCAGAATCACCTCCGCACCCCGCCGGGCACACTCCCCCGCCAGGGCAAAACCCATCTTTCCCGAAGAGAAGTTGCCGATGAAGCGAACCGGATCAATCCGCTCAAAAGTAGGCCCCGCAGTAATCACAATCCTTTTTTTGCCGAGACCGTTTCCGCCGGCGAAAAACCGTTCCACCGCAGCCACAATATTCTCCGGTTCCTCCATCCGGCCCTCCCCGCAGAGGTGACTCGCCAGTTCCCCCTCGACGGCGCTGATGACCTGCACCCCGTCACCTTTCAGCAACTCGATGTTGCGCCGGGTAGAGACGTGCCTGTACATGTCGAGATCCATAGCCGGCGCCACAAATACAGGCGCCTTCATCGAAAGATAGGTGGTGATCAGCATATTGTCGGCAATGCCGCCGGCCATTTTGCCGATGGATGCAGCCGTAGCCGGCGCCACCACCATCAGGTCAGCCCACAGACCCAGTTCCACGTGACTGTGCCACGAACCGTCGCCGGCAGCGAAAAACTCACTCACCACCGGCCGCCCCGACAGTGCCGAAAGCGTCACCGGCGTGATAAACTCCTTTCCGGCCGGCGTGATCACGATCTGCACCTCCGCGCCCCTTTTCACCAGCAGACGCGTCAGTACCGCCGACTTGTAAGCCGCAATACTCCCCGTGATGCCCAATACAATATGTTTACCCTGAAGTGACATAATATCCTTTTTTTAATGGCTGCAAATGTAAGAAGAATTTTCGTACCCCCCCGCATCCGGAAATTATAAAGTAAAATCATCCCACCCCCGCTTCAGGCGCAGTCAGACGCCCCCCGCTCCGGCCGGGAAATTCAAAACACATGTTAAGAAATTTTCCGCAGGAAACGGACGGGACAGCTGCACCGTTTCGCCGAACCGTACGGCTAAGGAACAGCGAGTTGAAGCAACCCTTCACCGCACAACGCCCCCCTCCCGGAAGTTAAATAAGACAAATAATGAAGAAATACCCGGTACTTTGCATTGCATAATACTCTCGACACGGTATCTTTGCACTATAAAAATGAAACAGAGATGAATATTGAAAATACGCAAAGCCAGATGCGGAAGGGAGTACTGGAATACTGTATCCTGTCCATCATCAGAAGGAGCGAAGCCTATCCCGGCGACATCATCGACGAGATGAAGGACGCCGGTCTGCAACTCCTGGAGGGAACGCTTTACCCCCTGCTCAACCGCCTGAAGAACGCCGGAATACTTACCTACCGGTGGGTAGAAAGCACCTCAGGCCCCCCGCGCAAGTATTTCCGTCTGACGGAGAGGGGAAAAGAGTTTCACATCCTCTTGCAGTCCACGTGGGACGAGCTGGCAACGGGCGTAGAGACCCTCGCCCGCAAGAGAGACGAATCGCAAGAAAATCAATCAGAATAAAATCCAAATGAAGAAAGTAATCAACATTAATTTTCAGGGACAGGTGATTGCCATCGAAGAAACGGCATACGAAATACTGGAGCAGTATATCGGCAACCTCAAGACCTATTTTTCGCGGGAAGAGGGTGGCGACGAGATTGTGAATGACATAGAATGTCGCATCGCCGAACTCTTCGGCAATCGTCTGAAGCATGGCATTCACTGTATCACCGACGAAGATGTGAAGGCTATCATCGACAGCATCGGCAAACCGCAGGAATTTGATTCGGACTACGGAGAAGAAACCACTCCGGAGCGGGACGCCTTCGCCGGAAACGCGCCACCGCCGCCGGACGAAGGCGAACGCCAAAACCTGTACAGAAACACGAATGACCGGATCATCGGCGGCGTGTGCAGCGGACTGGCACACTATTTCAAGACAGACCCCGTGTGGATACGGATTATTTTTGTACTGTTCTTCGGCATACTCTTCTGGGTATACATAGCGCTGTGGATCATACTGAAGGAGAAGGATCTGAAATCGAATGTAAGCAAACGGATCTACCGGAACCTCAACGACCGCTTTATCGGCGGCGTGTGCGGCGGTATCTCAGCCCGCTTCCGGATAGACGCGTGGATACCCCGCGTACTGTTTCTCCTGCCGCTTATGCTGAATACGATCGGGATGGTCTCCTTCTTTCCGCTGAGCGGGATCTTCACGCACAGCAACGGCACGGGCTTCAACTGGAACTTCAATATGAGCATGGTACTGATCTACGTAGCCCTCTGGGTGCTTATCCCCGCGGCAAGGACGGTGAAGCAGAAGCTGGAAATGATGGGCGAAGAGGATTACATCCGCTCTATCCGCGAAAAGGTGACCGACAACGTAGCCGGTTCCAGAAACCGCGCCGGGAACGAAGGCGCTTCCCGTTTCACCGGGACGGAGGGGATGGACGGAATGCCGCCCGAACCGCCGCCTGTGCCGGATCGTCGCACGGAAGAGGCGTCCCGTCCGGGTTCGGGACGTTCCGGTTGTCTGAGTGCATTCATCATCCTGCTGAAGATAATATTCTTCTCCTTCGTCGGGATGTTCCTGCTGGTGCTGATTGCTGTCTTTATCGGACTGCTGGTCACAGGTACCCATCTGCTGCCGCTGAAGTCACTCTGCATCGATCCGGGATATGAGACGAATCTTCTGTTCAGCGCGCTGGGCCTGATCTTCCTCGTTCCCATCGCAGCGATTGTCACATGGATCATACGCCGTGTGATGAAAGCCAAATCGCGTCCCGTCGTCGGGATAGTCGCCTCTCTGCTCTGGATTGCCGGACTCGTGCTGTCCGGCGTACTGGGTGCGCGGATAGCCGACAAGTTCAGTGTGGAAAGTTCCGGTGAGAGAATAGTGCCCATTACGCCGGTAACCTCCGGTAAAATGTATGTGGAGATGCAGCCCTACGCCGAAGATTATGCCGAATTTAAGACGACGTACGGGAGAATCGGATTTCACGGTGATATGGATAATCTGCCCTGTACCACGATTAATGAAGATTCGCTCCTTTTCGACAAAATCAACCTGCAAATCGGCAAGAGCAGCGATTCGCTGTTCCATGTGCGGGTCATAGCCGCCACGCGCGGCAGAGACCTCCGTGCAGCCAAGGCCGATATAGCCCGGTTTACCTATGAGATTGTACAGGAAGACTCCCTGTTGTTACTTCCCGAATTTTTGTCAGTGCCGATAGAGCAGGGATTCAGAGATCAGAGCATCACCGTGGAAATATCAGTACCCGCGGGGAAAACCGTCGAGATGAGCGAGGCGCTGCGGGAGTACAGAGACAACAGGCCGCCGGCTGTGGTGCGAAAAAGGATCAGAAAGTACGCACGAGATACCTCTTATCTGCCGATGTCTGTGGATTGACGCGTCCGTGTGTTTTAACAGAAAGAAAGACCGTTCCTCCCCCGGAAGAAGAAAGAAAGACCGTTCCTCCGGAGGAGGAACGGTCTTTCTTTAGCGGGCAGGTATTCCCGTTACTGATCAAGCGAATCCGTCCTGAACGGTACGACCGGCAATCCGCGCGATCCGGCAAGGTTTCCCGTCCGGAAGTTCCTGAAGCAGTAACGGACGGCTGTCGGTTGACTGATCTCTTCGCGGAATACTTCCACCTTGCCGTCGCGAACGGAGGCCCGGGCGGGGAGAAAGTGGCCGTCTTCCGCGGCGATTTCGAATCCTTCGATGTCGTCGGTACGGTTGAATCCGTCCCATGCGTGATCGAAGGTGACGATAATCTTTCCGTCACGGATCTCCATCGAACCGTATTCCGGTCCGTGTGCGGCTATCCGGTCAAAGCCATAGGTCTTGTTGAGCGCCATAAATGCCAGTCGCCTACCCACGCCGGTTTTGTTGCGGGGATGGATGTTGTACAGTTCATACGGTTCCACCAGATCGTTCGTAGAGACCATTCCGCTGTGGGGGATCAGTTTCTGCGCTTTGAACTGTGCTTCGCGCAGGCGGGCGGCCGGGTCGTCATCAGCGTTGCCGTATACGAAAGGAGCGATTTCCACGTAATAGAACGGGAGTTCGGGATTATTCCACAGCCTGCGCCAGAGGCTCACCATGTTGTGGAGGCGTTCGGGATAGACCTGATGGGCGCCGACATTCGATTCGCCCTGATACCAGATGAATCCTTTGACGGTGTATTTGCCGAGGGGGTGTATCATGCCGTTGTACATGAGCAGGGGACGCGCCATTGGATGTAAGCCGTTGATAGCCTCCTCACTCAGATCCACGTCCGGATAAGTTTCCAGGATTTCCCTGTTAGTCCATCCCTCCACTTTGGTACCCCCCCAGGCGGAGACGATGATGCCCACCGGCACGTTGAGCGACCGGTGAAGCGTTTCGGCAAAGAAAAATGCCGTGGCGCCGAATTCCGGCGAGTTGACCGGATTGCATCTCTGCCAGCGTCCTTCCACGCTTTCCAGGGGTTCAAACGAAGGCGTTTTGGGGATGGTGACGAACCGTATGCCCGGATACTGTCCGGAGAAGGCGATCGTTTCGTTCGCATCCATGACAGGGTTGTTATGGAATCCGTGAAGCGGCATTTCCATATTGCTTTGGCCCGAGGCGAGCCAGACTTCGCCGATCAGAATATCTCGGATTACAATCTCTTCGCCGTCGGAAACGGTAATAGAGCGGGGGGTGAAACTTGCTTCGGGAGTTTCGATTACGGCAATCCAGTTTCCATCGCTGTCGGCTTTGACGCGTACGGCAGTTTCGCGCCAGCAAGGCTTTACTTCCACCGTTTTACCCCGTTCGGATTTTCCCCAGATATTCACTTTGCAGTGCTGTTGCAGCACCATCCCGTCGCTCAGGATTTCGGGCAGCGCCGGTTTTCCGTGCAGGGTGAAGCTGAGGAAAAGAAGCGCCGGTAACAGATAAAATTGTTTCATTGTTCTTAGGTTTTTTAAATATGATTGGAACTTTAAATATTTCGGTACGGTAAAATCAAGCTTGCCGAAAGGCGGATTTCATTCAAACAACCTTTGCGGAACAAAAGTAAGAAAACTGCGGATTATATGAAAGCGAGGGTTTAAATTAATGTGATAATTGACAGTTGACAGTTGAAAATGCTTTTAAATTAATGGACAATTGACAGTTGAAAGTTGAAAATGTTTTGAAAAGCGTCAAAAACAACCAGCTCGGGGAGCGCCCGAGTGGCAAGGGGCGGGAGCACCCGCCCCGACGAACGAAAAAGAAAACAGGGCAAGGCAAGCCTTGCCCGTACATTATATATATAGCCGTCGCGTAGCGACGGCTATTACATTCTTCACTTCTTCACTTCTTCACTTCTTCACTTCTTCACTTCTTCACTTCTTCACTTCTTCACTTCTTAAAAAAACAATCGCTCGTCGGGGCGGGTGCTCCCGCCCCTTGCCGCTTGGGCGTTCCCCGAGCTGGTTTTCTCCCCCATCATTCATTGAAAAAAGATGGGGGTGAAATCCTTTCCAGGAGCGCGATAGCGCAAGCTCCCCTCTTGAGAGGGGGTTGGGGGTGTGTGACGGCGCGAAGCGCTGCGACAGGGGCGTTGCCCCT
>JAIRSV010000162.1 GCA_031255275.1 Proteiniphilum sp. | reverse complement strand
AATGAAGAGTGAACAGTTGACAGTGGAAAATAAATCACAAAGCTTCTCTACCTCTCATTCTTTGATATATACACGCTTGACGCGCGGCGAAACGGAAGTAAGTATTTCATACGGAATGGTGCCGATACTTTCCGCAAGCTCTATCACGGAGAGACCTTCGCCAAACAGAATGACCGTATCTCCCTCTTCGACTTCAATACCGGTCACGTCCACCATGCAGAGGTCCATGCAGACATTCCCTACAATGGGGGCGCTGTGTCCGTTGACAAGTACCTTCCCCTTCCGGTTTCCGAACTGCCTGTCCAGCCCGTCGGCATAACCGATGCGAATGGTGGCTATGCGGGCGTCGCGGTCTAACCTCTCCTTCCGTCCATAACCGACCGTCTCGTTCGAGGAGACTTGCTTTATCTGCAAAACGGTCGTCTTCAGCGTACAGACATTCCTGAGTCCCGGCAAGCCGCTTGCGCTTATCCCGTAGAGGCCGATCCCCAGGCGGGTCATATCCCACCGCGTATCGGGGAAGCGTTCCATGCCGGCTGAGTTGAGGATGTGCTTGCGGACGGGGTGATGAAGGGACTGTTCAATCTCCTCCGCCGCCTTCCTGAATATGTCCATCTGCCGGTGGGTGAAGTCGTCGAAATGCCAGCTCTCGCCGGCTGACAGGTGGGAGAATACGGAATGGACTTTCAGCCCTTTCTGCCCCTTCAGCAGGGCTATCATCTCCGGTATCTGCTCCGGGAGGAAGCCCAGCCGGTGCATGCCGGTATCAATCTTCAGGTGGACGGGATACCGGGTGATCCCTCTGCGTTCGGCTTCTCTGATGAATGCTTCCAGGATACGGAAATTATATATCTCCGGTTCGAGGTCTTCCGCAAAAAGTTCTTCAAAGCCATTTACCTCCGGGTTCAGCACGATCAGGGGCAGCGAGATGCCTTCCCTCCGGAGCTGGATGCCCTCCTCGGCCACGGCCAGGTAATCGCAGCGGTGATACTGGAGCGTCTTGGCAATCTCTGCGGCTCCGGCGCCATAGGCGTTGGCCTTCACCATGCAGACCATCTTTGTGTCGGGGTGCAGGCGCGACTTGTAAAAATTGAAATTGTGTACCACCGCATCCAGGTCTACCTCCAGCGCCGTCTCGTGGAGGCGCTCTTCCACAAGGGCGCTGATCTGTTCAAAATGAAACTTCCGCGCTCCTTTCAGCAGGATCAGCTCATGATCGAATTTCCGCCATTCGCCCGAAGCGATAAATTCTTCCGTCGTCCGGTAAAACGACTTCTCCTGCATCTGGAACATGTTTCGGTGCGCAGCAATGTCGTGGCCTATGCCGATGATCCTCTCTGTCCGGCTCTGCTTTGCCATCTCCGCCACCTTTTTATATAACAGCTTCGGCGCCATCCCCGTCTGGAGAATGTCGGAGAGGATGAGTGTCTTTTTCAGACGGCGTTCCACCTTGCGCTGCTGCTGGAAGTCGAGCGCTATGCGGATGGAGTTGATGTCGGAGTTATAGGCGTCGTTGATAATAATGCAGTTCCCCTTCCCCCTGCGCACGTCCAGACGCATGGCCACCGGATCGAGCCGGATCATCCTGGCGGAGATCTCTGCGGACGAAATGTGCAGGTAGAGCGCAACGGCAAGGCAGCTGATGGCGTTCTCGACGGAGGCGTCGTCGGTGAAGGGGATCGTGAAGGAGTCGTCGAAATCAAGCAGTGAGTAGTTGATCACCGTTGACTCTCCTCTCTTTTTCACGGATGAGATATACAGGTGTGCATCCCTGTTTTTGCGCGACCAGGTGAAAGTCTTCGGTGAAAGTACCATCTGGTCGGCGCACTGCGAAACCAGTTCGCAGTCTTCGTCGAAGATGAGTACGTCGCAATTTGCGAAGAGTTCCAGTTTCTCCATAATCTTCTGCTGCAGGGAGGCGAAATTTTCCTGATGTGCCTCTCCTATCTTTGTCAGCACCCCGATGGTCGGTCTGATGACCGGCTCCAGTTTCTCCATCTCGTCCGGCATCGATATGCCTGCTTCAAAAATACCCAGTTCCGTCTCATCGTCCAGCTGCCAGACCGAGAGGGGGACGCCTGTCTGCGAATTGTAGCTTCTGGGAGAACGGACTATGTTGTAATTCTTTTCAAGTATCTGATAAAGCCACTCCTTCACCACGGTCTTCCCGTTGCTCCCGGTAATCCCGATGACCGGTATGTTGAATTTTCTCCGGTGACTGGCTGCGATCTTCTGCAATGCCGACAGGGGATTTTTTACTTTCAGGAAGTTGGCGCCGGTAAACTCTTCCCATTCCGGCAAAAGCCTGGATACCACAAAATGGCGTACACCCTTTTCATACAATTCTCCCACAAAGAGATGGGCATCGTTGTTTTTTGTCTCCATCGCGAAAAAGAGCGTCTCGTCCGGCAGCGTCAGCCTGCGGCTGTCGGTCAGCAGGACGGATATTTTCCCGGGATGCAGCCTGCCTGTCGGGAGGCTCAGGATGGAGGCTATTTGCTGGATAGTGTATTGCATTTTCGTCTGTTATTCGGTTGTTATAATTATTACAGTTCACAGCGGCAGGGCCGGATTGTCGGCCATCCACCGGCGTATCTCCCCGTCGCACGAAATCCCGGGGTGCTTTTGGGCAAAACACTCCAGTTTCCGCAGCGTATCCCGCGCAAACGCACGGTGGGCTTCCGTGCCGGAACGGAGCGGGTGATGTTCCATCGCCTTTCTGATCCGGCTCCACTCGTCGTTGATCTTCTCCGTCGCGGCCGGAAAGAATGTCTTGCCGAAAAGCTGCCAGATATAGTCCGTCGCAAGGGGGGAGGGGTGCATCATATCATCGTCATAAAACCTGTAATCGCGCAGTTCGTCCATCATCACCTCGTAGGCGGGAAAATAACGTACATTTTCCGGAAAAAGGTGCTGCAGATTGTCTATCGCCAGGTGAAGCACGGATTTACCGATCTGATTTCCGTGTGCTCCTTCCTCCCGGTGGCGGACGGGACTGACCGTGAACAGCAGCTTGACGGTGGGACAAATGGCTGTGAGTGCAGTGATCAGCCGTCTCCACTCCTCCGTAATCCCGTCGACCGACAAACGGAGGCGGAGGAACGTATCGGCGGGAAATTTGTGACAGTTTCCGGCAATTTCGCCGTTTTCCTTCCACCTGTACGCCCAGGCCGAACCGAAGGTGATCAGGAAGAGATCCGTCTGCCGGATATTTTCCGCAGCACGTTCAAAGCGTTCCGATATATTTTGCAGGCAAATATCTCTGTCGGGGGCCGAGAAATGCCCGTGGTGCATCAGGCTGTGATACATCCCGTTGCCGAATACGAGGTCGGCTTCGGAAAAGGGCTTCGCGGACAGCAGTCTCTGCATGGCGGCGGAAACGGAGAGGGGATTGTAAAGAATGCCGAACGGATTGACGTCTACTCTGAATTTCGATTGCAGGAGCTTCCGTCCCATATTTTCAGAAAAACAGGAGCCGAAAAGCATCATCCGGGTAGCGTGGTCGATCCGCACATCCGACACGGGAATATCTACAACTGTCCTGAATTGCATGATTATGGTTATTTCATTAATTATACTTCAGCGTACGGATTATTTTGCAGCAAAACAATCTCAGTGCAAAAATAGCAATATTGTCGCCATTTCGCACATGTTGCTGATTTATATTTTGTAAAAAGAGGGAGGGGGTCGGATTTGCGCTGTGGCCGGCCGGTCTGTGGTTTCCGTGATATATCCGGGTTGTGTGACTGCAGTGCTGCCGGCTGCATTTCCCCGTAAAATTCCGGGAGGTATATAAAAAAGGAAAGGTTGTCTCACGACAACCAATCTTCATTGTTAACCTTAAATCTAATACCATGAAAAACACGGTGCAAATGTACGCGTTTTTCTGTTATAAAACATATTTTCCGAATACAAAGAGCGGATATTTCGTATAATTTAACCAAGACAAAACTTCGCCGCGGGGTTTTAAACAGATTTAAACGACTTTCGTCCTTTTTTCCGGAAAATATCCAATCTTTCCATTGCTGTCGGGAACGGCTGTCTCTCTATTCTACCCGAAGGACCAGTCCCTTCAGGTATTCTCCTTCGGGATGGTATATGTTGACGGGGTGATCGGCCGGCTGCGCAAGCCGGTGCAGGATGCGCACCTTTCGTCCCGATATGGCCGCGGCGCTGAAAACCGCCAGCCGGAACTGCTCGGCGGTGATCACCTGCGAACAGGAGAAGGTGAAGAGAAGGCCTCCCGGTGCAATTTTTTCCAGTGCCAGGTGATTCAGCTTTTTGTAGCCTTGCAGCGCGTTGCCGACGGCCCCCCGGTGCTTTGCGAAAGCGGGCGGATCGAGTATGATGAGTTCTTTTTCTCCGCCGGCGAGCTGCTTCAGGAACTTGAATGCGTCTTCGGAACAGGAGCTGTGACGCGGTTCATCGCCAAAATTGAGTGCTACATTTCCGTCGGTGACAGAGATTGCCTTCGACGAACTGTCTACCGACTCTACGCCGGCGGCGCCTCCCCTCAGAGCGTATACCGAGAAGCCTCCGGTGTAACAAAACATGTTCAGCACGCGGCGCCCCCGGGCATATCGTTCCAGCAGTGCACGGTTTTCGCGCTGGTCGATGAAGAAGCCGGTCTTCTGCCCCTTCAGCCAGTCGATGCGGAAATTCAGTCCGTTTTCTACCGCAATCCCGCTGACGCCGTCGCCGCCCGAAAGGTAACAGTTATCGGGAAGTATGTCGGCCCGACAGGGCAGGGTGCCTTCCGGCTTATAGAAGATGTGTTTGAGGGTGCCGGACGGAAGGGTCTGCTTCAGTGCTTCCGTAATCAGTGCCAGATCCCGGTGAATCCCTGCGGAGTGGGCCTGTATCACGGCCGTGTCGCCATACATGTCGACAATCAGTCCCGGCAGGAAGTCGCCTTCTCCGTGCACCAGCCGGAAGATTGTATTGTCGGGTCTGATGAGGTTCAGCGTCTGACGCATCTTCCGGGCTCCGGTCAGGCTTCTTTCATAAAACGCGGCGTCTACCGGTTCGTCGTGAAACGACAGGATGCGCACGGCGATGCTGCCGGTCTGGAAATGGCCTACTCCCAGAAAGGTTCCGTCGGAAGAGAGTACGCGTACGGTTTCTCCTTCGACCGGGTCTTCGGGCCGGCGGGCGATGGCTCCCGAAAAGACCCAGGGGTGGTAGCGTTGCAGGGAGGCTTCTTTTCCGGGACGCAGCCGTATTTCTCTGTATGATTTCATTTGTCGGCGCCGATCAGGTGGTTGTAGATGCGGAGACATGCCCAGGCGTCGATTGCCGCGTAGGATTGCTGTGCGGGCGTAAGCGTTGCTGCTTCCCAGTTTGAGACGCGCTGACTTTTGGAGATCTTTCTGCCGAAAAGTATGGCGTATATTTTCTGCAGGCTGTTGTCTTCTATGCCGAACGTGTCTACGAAATCCTGCAAATCCGTGAAATTCTCAGGCGTCTTGACGGATCGCCTTTTGATGGCGGCAAAGTCGTCGCGCAGCGAGAGGCCTATCTTCCTGACGGTGCGGTTGCTCATCAGCGCTTCCAGTTCGGCGGGATAGCCGATCCGGTTCAGGCGGAACAGGAAACATTCTTCTTCCGTGGACAGTTGCATGAGTGCTACCTTGTGTATCTGTCCGCGCTTGAAGGTGGGTTTGGTCTCCGTGTCGAAACCGAGCGCGCTCCGGTGAGAAAGGTAGTTACATGCTTCGTGCACTTCCTTTGCGTGATCTATGACTATGATTTTGCCTTGAAATGTCTCTACGGGCAATTCGGCCATCTGTTCTTTCGAAATTGTCAGTCCCACGGCACCTCCTCCGGAAAATCCGATTCATTGTTTTCATTTTCCGGACAGGCGCTCTTCAGCGCGTGCAGGGGACGCAGCACGTTCACCAGCTTCTGCCCCCAGTAGTGGCGGAAGTTTTCCCGACACCGGTGCAGTGCATCGTGCATCTGTTCCGTAAGATCGAACTGATATACCGATACAAAATTTCTGATGTCCTGATAAATATCTGCTATATTTTCCGATACGGAGGTGGATACTGGTGTTTCGCTGTATTTCATCTCTTCCAGAAATACGTCGAGGTAGACATCTTCTTCGCCCATCACTTCCGAGGCGCTGTTTGATACGCGCAAATAATCTTCTTCCCGTACAAAAATGGCTGGGAGTTCTTCTTCGCCGGCGGCGGTTTCGGGCAGCAAAAGGCCTTTTACATACAACAGGGGGAGCATTTTCAGCAGCCTGTCTATCCACTCTTCCCGTGGAAGAGGTTCGTTTCTTTCTAAAAACGCACAGACTTCCACCGCTATGGTGACGAAGTCGATTACACTCTTTCCGTACACAATCTTGTCAATCTTTTCTCTCTCCATAGATTCAATCCGCTTTAAAGATGTGTATCCTTTAACCGGTTAGCCGGTTCGAGATACACGTTTTTTTCGGGAAACAAAATTACACATTATTTTCCGATAATTCCGGTAATTATATCCCAACTGACAGGGCTTTACAGGCAATTTGCTGTTTTCCACCGGCATCGTTTGCTGCGCTCTCGCTATTCGGCGGTTGATGGTTGTTGTGCGGCTGTGAATGGGGGGCCGAACTCATTTTCACGCTCTTACAAATGCCGCCGTCCTGCTTCGCGGAGTGTTTTGCTTGCCGGCATCGGAATGCTCAGCAGGGTCACTGCAATTCCTGTCGCGACAAGAATACTGTCTATCGGGACTATATCGGCTACGGGGCCGAAAACTATCATGCCCAGCGGCATCATGGTGCTGGCGACCATCGTGAATACTGACATGACTCGGCCCATATAGGCTTCGTCGACGGTGGTTTGCAAGAGCGTCATCAGCGGGGCGTTCCAGAGGGGGGGTGATATTCCCAGCAGCGCCATAATAATAAGGTAGGGCAGGAATCCGGGCGCAAGCCCCAGCGCGACGGTCAATATGCCGCACAGGGCGCAGGCTAACGTCATGGTATAGATGCGGTTTTTGAAGCCGCCCCACACGCCTGTCAATATGCCGCCGGCCATCATGCCGACGGAAAAAACTATTTCGATGGCTGATAGTCGCCATACTTCGACGCCGAAGTTGCGCGTTACCTGGAGCGGCGTCAAAAAGGAGGCGGGTGCGAAGAAAAAGAGGAATATGGCGGAAATAAGGATAATACGCAGGATATAGCCCTGTTTGCGTATGTATTTTATCCCTTCCCGCAGATCGTGGAACCAGGTTACGCTTTTTTGTCCGGCGGCGGTGGGGTCGGGTTTTGCTTTTTCCGGTGTTTTGACCAGGAACAGCAGGATGCTTATGCCGATGGCGGCGGTGGCGACGTCGAGGAAAAACAGCGTTTCCAGCGGGGCGAATGTCATCATTGCGCCGCCTGCCGCGGGGGCGGCCATGTTGATGAATGACTGTATGCTGCTTTGCAGGCCGTTGATTTTCATTAGCTGTTCCGGCGGAACTATGTCGGGAATAAACGCGCCGACTGCCGGTGACTGCATGCCTTGCCCGAACGATCGTATGACGGTGCATACCATCAGGATAATGACACTGTCGATGCCGGCCATGAGAAACAGGGCGGCCATGAGGCTGAAAAGGGCTACCAGGCCGTCGGATATGTTGATGATGTATTTCCGGTTGAATCTGTCGGCCCAGACGCCGGCAATGGGTGAGATAAGAAACATGGGGAGAAAGGCGGCTACCGTTACAATGGTCATTATGGCTCCCGACTGTGTTTTGAGGGTGATATGCCACATGATGGCGTATTGTACGACCATTGTTCCGAAAAGGGATAGGGCTTGTCCTGTGAGAAACAGTGTGGTGTTCTTCTTCCAGTGGACGCCGGTACGGGTTTTTCCTGCTTTCTTTTGATAAAACATCTGTCTCCAGTTCGATTTGGGGCGTAAAAGTAATGAAAAAAAACTTTTTCTACCCAGGGCTGACGCATCTAATTTTTTAGGAGTTTAATAAGATATTGGTTATCTCATCCGTGACAGTTTTGAGAAGTGAAGAAGGAGAAAACCAGCTCGGGGAACGAAAACCTGCTCCGGCGCTCCCCGAGCAGTATATACCCCATACCCCATCATCACATTAACACATTATTATTCTTCACTTCTTAGAAAAAACATATTCAACTACATTATTCATGTTATTCAATGGCAGTTCCTTTTCTGCTGCTGCGGAATCTCGGAGCCGGCTCCGAAGCTCTTGGAGTAGGCTCCGAAGCTCTTGGAGTGGGCTCCGAAGGTCTTGGAGTAGGCTCCGAAGGTCTTGGAGTAGGCTCCGAAGGTCTCGGAGTAGGCTCCGAAAGTCTCGGGGATGCTTCATTAATGGAAAGGAAAGTTGGAGAAAACCAGCTCGGGCACTCCCCGAGCTGTGTGTTTCCGGCGCTCTTCTTCGCTTCTAAACTTCTCATTCTTTGATATATACACGCTTTGGGAATTGTATTTACATTACAATGGGAATTGTATTCGCATTACAATGGGAATTGTATCTGCATTGCAACCGGAAAAAACCGGACATTCTTCGGACGTCAACCGTTAGAAGTCAGCGGTCAACGGGTGAAAAATAAATTTTGCCGCATCAGCCCGGTATCGTATCTTTGCATCTCCCGAAATTATGATGTAAATGAACAGTCCGTATCCGTCCTCCTTACTCGAAAACGCCGTTAACGAATTCGCCGGTCTCCCGGGAATTGGCCGGAAATCGGCTTTGCGCCTCGTACTCCACCTCCTGCGCCTGGACGAGGAGAGGGTGGCCGGTTTCGCCGGCGCCGTGATGAAACTGAAACGGGAGATCAAATACTGTTCCCTCTGTCACAACATTTCCGACACGGAGGTTTGCAGCATCTGCGCCGACGGGGGGCGTGACGGGTCGCTCATCTGCGTGGTGGAAAACGTGAAAGAGGTGATGGCTATCGAGAAAACGGCCCAGTTCGGCGGACTCTATCACGTGCTGGGCGGCATCATCTCGCCCATCGACGGCATCGGCCCGGCGGACCTGGAGATCGCCAGCCTCGAAAAAAGAGCGGGTGCGGGGGGAATAAGGGAGGTGATCCTCGCCCTCAGCGCCACGATGGAGGGGGACACTACCAATTTCTATATCTACCGCAAGCTTCAGCCCCTGGGCGTCAAGATAAGCATCATCGCCCGGGGCGTCTCGATCGGCGACGAGATTGAGTATGCCGACGAGGTGACGCTGGGCCGTTCCATTCTGAACCGGACTCCCTTCAACGAATCTTACAAACTGTTATCGAAATGAGAAATATCGACGGTACGGACAGATCCTTCCGGCTGCTGGCAGGGCATTATTACGGAAACATCCTCCTGCTGGCCCTCCTCTTCCTGCTCACCCTGCTCAGGCTCTTCCCCTTCCCCGCCGCGGACGGGCAGCCGGGCGTAAGCCTCACTCTTGAGAGGTATGCCATCATGATCACCATCATAGCCATTCCCGTCTCGCTGAAGTGCTTCGCCCTCCGGCTGAGGAAGCTGCCCCGACCGCAGGAAGCGGCGGCTGCGGCCGAAAAGTACGGAAAATCCATCCTCCTCCGCCTCTACACCGTCAGCGGCGTGACGCTGATGCACATCATCCTGTTCGGCATCTCCCGGAATATGAATTTTTTCTGGTTCACAGCACTGCTGTTCACCGTCTTCCTCTTCTGCAAACCTGCGCGCGCCGAGCTGGAAAGCCTCTCTGCCGCACCGCCGCCGGCCGAAGGGTCTGCGAAAGGAGAGTCGCCGCTCCCCGGCCACGGAGAGCGCCCTCTGCCCGGAAAGGAGGATGAGGCATGAACGTCCTGCTGGAAAACGGCACCATCCGCCTGCGCGCGCCCGAACCGGAGGACGAGGAGCTGCTGTATGCCTGGGAAAACGACACGCGTATCTGGGAAAACGGCGCCTCCATCGTCCCCCTCCCCCGCTGCATCATCCGGCAATACCTGGCCGATTACAGGCAGGACATCTACATCGACAGGCAACTGCGCCTGATGATGACGCTCAGGGATACGGGCGAACCCGTCGGCACGGCAGACCTCTATGACTTTGAACCGTTTCACCAGAGGGCGGGTGTGGGAATCCTGACGGCCTCCGCCCACCGGCGCCGGGGCTACGCCCTGCAGGCGCTCGCGCTCCTGGAAGACTACGCCTTCCGGTTCCTGAACCTGAGGCTGCTCCACGCCATCATCCCCGAGAGGAACGCTGCCAGCATCCGGCTCTTCCACAGGGCAGGCTACCGGCAGACCGGCTTGCTGGAGGAGTGGCTGCGTTCGGGCGACTCGTTCGGCCACGCGCTGATCATGCAAAGGACAAACAGTGGGGACAAACACAACGTTAATTTTTTACTGAAGAAATAATGCGGGACGATATACGAAAAGCGTGCGAGGTCTTGAGGAGAGGCGGACTCATCCTCTACCCCACCGACACTGTCTGGGGCATCGGCTGCGACGCGACCTGCGAAAAGGCCGTAAGCCGCATATACGCACTGAAGCGGCGTGACAGCGACAAATCGATGCTCGTGCTCATGGACAGTCCCGCCCGGCTGCAGACTTACGTAAGAGACGTTCCCGACATCGCCTGGAGCCTGACGGAGGTCTCCGACAGGCCGCTCACCATCATCTATGACGGGGCCAGGAATCTGGCGCCGAACCTGATTGCCGCTGACGGTTCCATCGGCATCCGTATCACGTCCGAAGCGTTCTCGATGGCACTGTGCCGGTGCTTCCGCAAACCCGTCGTCTCCACGTCGGCCAACGTGAGCGGCGAACCTTCGCCCGCCTCCTTCTCCCAAATCGGGCCGGCGATCAGGGAGGGGGTGGACTATATCGTCGAATACGGCCGGGAGGCGCGGGTGAATCCCCGACACTCGGAAATCGTGAAAATAGGAGCGGACAGCTCCGTCAAAATCATACGCAGATAGTGACATGATGCACCCGGGGGAACAATTCAACAAATTCCTTGTCTGGCGCGACAAGCACATCAGGGAACGACACTTCCTGCTGTTCGTCTGCTTTCTGGTGGGCATCTTCACCGCGCTGGCGGCATTCTTCCTGAAGACGGCAATTCACCTCGTCCAGGCCTTCCTCACCGAGAACTTCAGCCGTCCCAACCTGAACTTTTCTTACCTGCTCTACCCCATCGCCGGGATACTGCTTGCGGGGCTCTATGTGAAGTATGTGGTGAAGGATGACATCAGTCACGGCGTCACAAAGATCCTCTTCGCCATCTCGCAGCGTAAAAGCCGGATCAAGCCTCACAACATATACACGTCGCTGATAGCCAGTTCCGTCACCATCGGCTTCGGAGGATCGGTGGGGGCCGAGGCGCCCATCGTGCTGACAGGTTCGGCAATCGGTTCCAACCTCGGCCGCTTCTTCAGGCTGGAGCAGCGCAGCCTGATGATCCTCGTGGGATGCGGCGCTGCCGGAGCCATAGCCGGAATCTTCAAAGCCCCCATCGCAGGGATCCTCTTCGTGATAGAGGTGCTGCTGCTTGACCTCACCATGTCGTCCATCCTTCCGCTCCTGGTGACGGCGGTGACGGCCACGACCATGTCATACCTCCTCACGGGGATGGATGCCATGTTTGCCTTCACGCTGATTGAGCCTTTCACGCTTAACCGTATCCCCAGCGTCATACTTCTGGGAATCCTCTGCGGCTTCCTTTCGCTGTACATCATCCGCGTCATGAGCCGCCTTGAAGGGTTCTTTCACCGCCTCCCGCACTGGAAGAGGTTCCTGCTCGGGGGGACGCTGCTGAGTCTGCTCATCTTCTTCTTCCCGCCCCTCTACGGCGAGGGATACAACACGATCAACGTCCTCCTGGCCGGAGGAGACTCGTTCAACTCGCTTACCAACGAGAGCTTTTTTCACCGCCACGGCAGCAAATGGACTGTTGTGATATTTCTGATTCCGGTCATCCTCTTCAAAGTCTTCGCCACCAGCGCCACCAACGGCGGAGGAGGCACCGGCGGTGTATTTGCGCCTACCCTCTTCCTGGGATGTATTGCGGGATTCGTCTACTCCTACACGCTCAACCGGCTGGGATATGCCGTCCACCTTCCGCAAGAGAACTTTGCGCTGATGGGCATGGCAGGCGTGATGGCAGGCGTGATGCACGCGCCGCTTACCGGTACGTTCCTCATTGCAGAGCTCACGGGCGGTTACGACCTGTTTCTCCCTATTATGATTGTCTCACTGCTCTCTTACGGAACCATACTGGTATTCGAGAAGCACAGCATCTACGCCATGCGTCTGGCCAAGCGGGGAGAACTGATCACGCATCACAAAGACAAGGCAGTCCTGATCCTTCTCAAGGTCAAAGATCTTCTGGAGAAAGACATTCCCACCGTGACGCCTGATATGACGCTGGGAGACGTCGTGAAAGTAATTTCCATCAGCAGCCGCAACATTTTCCCGGTGGTGAACAGGGATGGTATCCTCCTGGGGGTAGTGATGATGAATGATATTCGCAATATCATGTTTCGTCCCGAGCTGTATGACCGTTTCACCGTGGAGAAATTCATGGTAGGATCTCCTGCAGCGATAGATCTTCACGGCAGTATGGAAGAGGCGATGGCCAAGTTTGAGAATACCAAGGCGTGGAATTTGCCGGTAGTGGACGGAAGGGGTGTTTATCAGGGCCTTCTGTCACAGTCGTCGGTATTTAATTCTTACCGGGAGGTGCTGGTAGAGAATTATTCCGATACGGAGGACTGAGTGACCGGGTGACCGGAATAACGAATGTAATGCTGTAATTAACAATTGACAATGGATGAATAAAAAATCGTTACGTATACTTTTCATGGGGACTCCGGCATTTGCCGTGGAGTCGCTGAAGGCGCTTGTGGAAAACGGATATAACATAGCAGGCGTTGTCACCATGCCCGACAAGCCGGCCGGCAGAGGTTACCGGTTGCAGTTTTCGCCCGTGAAGCAGTATGCACTTCAGCGTGGTCTCACCGTCCTGCAGCCGGAGAAGCTGAGGGATGAGGGTTTTCTGGAGAATCTGAATCGGCTGAAGGCAGATCTGCAAATCGTGGTAGCCTTCCGCATGTTACCCGAAGCGGTATGGAGTATGCCCCCCCTCGGCACCTTCAATCTCCACGCCTCCCTTCTGCCGCAGTACCGGGGAGCAGCCCCGATCAACCGGGCTATTATGAACGGGGAAAGGGAGACAGGGGTTACCACCTTTTTCCTCTCACACGAGATAGATACCGGCGAAGTCCTCTTTCGGGAGAGGACGCCGATCAGCGATATGGATAACGCGGAAACGCTGCATGACAGGCTGATGGTGATGGGGGCGCAACTGGTGATAAGGACGGTGGAAGCCATATCGAAAGGAAGCGTCAGTCCCGTGTCTCAGGACGAACTCTCTGAGGGGGACGGGATACTGAAGCTGGCTCCCAAAATATTCGGGAATGACTGCCGGATCGACTGGAGCAGACCAGTACGGGAGGTATACAATCTGGTACGCGGCCTGTCGCCGTATCCGGCGGCATGGACGGAGTTGTCGTCCGGCGGGGAGGGGGAAAGAATCCGGTTCAAGCTCTTTGCGGGCGAACCGCTCGGCGCGGTGCACAGTCTGAGTCCCGGATGCATCAGCACTGATAATAAAACGTATCTTCATGTGGCTGCCAAAGACGGATTTCTGCGGATCAGAGAATTGCGACAGACGGGGAAAAGGAGGTTGTGCGTTCCTGATTTTCTGAATGGATTCAGTTTCCCGGACGGGGCGCATTTTCGCTGAACGCGCGGTGCGCAGCCGGGGAGGAGGGGATGTCAGGCAAAAGTTCCCATCCGTCTCTGCAGCAGACCCTCCCTTGCCGGCGTCGCCGGTCACCACTTGTAGTTCAGCCCAAAGCTGAGTGTGTGGCTCAACTGCCAGTACTTGAGCTTGGGATCGGCGGGAACGCCGTCATCAAATCTCACATTTACATATATTCGGGTGGAAAAGGCGTTGCTCAGCGCCAGGTCTACGATATTCTCGAATCCGGAAATAATTTTCTCGTAACTGGTGAAGTACGTCAGGGTTGAGTTCCAGGCGACATACCTCGTTATGTCATATTTGAATATGGCCGTGAGGGTGCTGCCTATGTCCAAAAGACCTTTTTTGTCTTCGGGGATACCGAATCGCTTTACTTCCACGGAATCGCTTTGCACGTGTTTATAATTGAGGGAGATGGGAGCCATCGACACTTCCAGCCGCGCCCTGCGGTGCCGGACTCTGCTCGAGGGTTTGTCGAGTGTATACTTCAGCCCTACGCCAGCGTTCACGTAGAGGGGGGAGAGGAATGAGGAGAGTATCTTTCTGGAATTGGCGGGATAGGCATTGAGCATTTGTGATTTTGCCTCCAGGTTCATGGAGTATGACCATCCTTTGAGAAAGGCGTCTACGCCGAAGTCGCCGTAATAGCGGATAAGGTCGTTACCGATACGGTATTCCCTCAGTGAATCGTCGGGAGCGTTGAATACGGAGAGGCGCCATTCGAGCGTATTGTTGAATCTCATTTTGTCTTTCTTGTAGTTGGCCCTGAACTGATGGTAACTGTTGAAGTTCAGGTTATTGGTGCCACCCTTGTGCCAGTTGTCCGAGAATGTGTTCTGCGCGAACTGAAAGGAATGTTCGCCGGAGCGCATCCAGTATTTTTTGCGGATAGTGGCGCCTTCGACGCCGGGCGCCTTCAGCGAATAGGCAGCTTCGGTTCTGATCAGTTCGCGGAAGGGGTTGAATATATCTTTCACAATCAGGTCTTCGGTCTCCAGGTGGGGGATTGAATCGAAACTCGCTACGGAGTATCTGATTCTGTCGGGATACTTCATGTAATAATCCCGGCGTACGGCACGTACGAAGTCAAAGTGATCCAGTCGGGGGGCAAAGGTCTCTTCGCGTGGAATCAGCGTCAGGGCGTCGTGCTTCTCGTCCGGGGAATAGAGCGGAAGTTCGTACGGAAGGATCTCTCCCGTAAATATCATCGGAAGGAAGAGCGGGTCATAAAACAGCGTGTCGCGAAACGTGAGTCCGTTCATCGAGTCAAAGCTGCTGAACCGGTAAGGGAGCAGCAGCGTACCGTTTTCCTTTCGGGTGTAGAGGGAGTCGAGCGGGTTTGCACAGTGAGGGTGCGGACTTTTCTGCGGAGCGTGTCTGACGCCGTCGGGCAGGAAATTCGGAATGTCAGTGATGTCGTGAAACAGAGTCAGGCTGTCTGACACCTGTACGGAATCCCGTCCCGCGACGGTTATGTTCTCGACCGCTGATGCAACTGTTCTTCCGAACGGACTGAGGGTTATTATCAAAAGGGGGAGAATTATTCGATTCATATAACATTTCGGATTAAAAGGGATTGATACTGTTTCCGCTGTCACCGGCGGCGCCTCTGAAATTGAACTTTTGTCCGCACTTCGCTTCAGCGGGCAAAGATATAAAAAAAGTTTCATTGTTTGCGCCTCAACGGTTCCCGTATTTGCGCCTCCGGTATTCCCGCAGCGGAGGATGTTCCGTCACCTGTCAGGCAGAGGCGGTATTCCTGATTTTCCCTTAGCAATGTCCTGCGGAACTTGTGCTTTTTCGATCGCAGCTATTCCGGTGAGCTTGTAGCCCCTGTCACCCGTTTTTCCGGGATAGTTTTCCAGATTCCATATATCCAGCTTGCCGGTCTGTTCCGAAAAAAGCTGTACGGGTTCCACGCGACTGTGGCTGATCCGGTCTAAGCTCTTTCTCGCCGGGAATCATACTGGAAAAACAATGGGGATTATTCTTTCGAGTTAATGATTTTCAGCGGATTGAGCAGACACATGGTGTGCTTTATTTATTAAAAACATAATCTATAAGCAAGATACCATCACCTAATTCATTGATTTGTTTTGATCCGGAAGTTTTAATTTCAATATTACGCAGTTGCTGATTGTGAACGGGATTCTCTAAATTGAAATTTGAAAGATATTCCCATGCATAAAGATGCCCTTTATGATAATTAAATGATCTTCCGGGTAATTCGGAAAAGAGAAAGTTATTCTCCCGGTCACTTAAATAATGCAGGACCCCCAATAGATATACGAAATATTCTTTTTCTCCGTACTCAAAAAAATATTTGATATAAGGCAGGGGATTTGAGATTTTATCCTCAAAAGTTATTTCTTCCTCATTTGTTTGAGTGTAAAGTTTCATTGAACCGATTCTATTCTCATAATCTAAATATAGATATTCAATCCATTCTCCATTTTCTTCTTTATATATGAGATCATCTCCCGGAGATTGCATCAGGCACTTATCGGACATCTTGTAGAAAACAGGCTGAGGATGAAATATATTACCCTTTATCAATTTGTTCGGAATGTGTGTTTTATTCACCAACTTACCATTTCTGTCATATTTCCCAATTATTTCATTATAGTAACTGAATAAAAATATATTGTCTTCAACGATAACCATTCTGTCATAATAATCACCGTTTAATGATACCTCTTCTTTAAAGGATAACCGGAGGTCGGTAATGATTAATTTGGAAGGAGCACATAAAATTACTATTTCATCCCTAATGGTATCTATATCAAAATCCAGTATGGAAGCATATTCCCTTGGCCCCCCTCCACGGGCATAATATTTAGCAATGTAGTTGCCATGGTCATTATACGCGAAGATGGACTTGGATTTTTCCGAATCTAGTAAATAGTATACAGATTCATTTTTTATTATCTTGTTTATAGCTCCCATAAAAAAACTATCAGATTCTTCCATATATATCAAATTTATACCTGAAAACAATGAGTCTAAAGGCATAGATTGTTCGGTCGCTCCCAAATATATCGCACCTTCTCTCGAATGTTGTTGCTGACAGGATATAGACAAAAATACTATAAATATGATGTATAGTAAATTCTTCATTTTGAGCCTGAAAAATAGTTAGTTACTTTTTTGCCTACACCCATAAACAGGGGCAGGAATACGAACAGTGCCAAGAAGGAGAGGATAAGCCCACCTGTCGTCCCGGCCGCCAGCGGGAACCAGAATGCTTCTCTGTACTCGCCTGCCATGAAGGGAATAAAGCCGAGGATGGTGGATACAACGGTCAGGAATATCGGACGTACCTTTACATTCCAGGCTTTGATGTATGCTTTTATCGGCGTTATCCGGGGGCAGGCCTTGCGGATGTTGCTGTATTCGTTCAGCACGTAGATATTCGCGTTGACGGAGATTCCGGACAGAAGGACAAAGGCGGCAAAGCCTCCCTGGTCGAAGTTCAGCCCGAACAGGTAGAATGTGAGGAAGATGCCGATGAAGGAGATGGGGATGATGAAGATGATGACCAGCGGCAGCTTCAGGGAGTTGAACAGGATGCTTGCGGTGAGGAATATCACGGCGATTATCAGGAAGAGCAGCCAGTATTGGGTGGAGCCTTCTTCACCCCACCAGTATATGCCCAGTTCGCTTTGCGCCCTGTATCCCAGGGGTGCCGTGCGGTTGAAGGTTTTGATGACCTGTTCCTTCACGCTCCAGGACTGCTGGTGGCTGCCGATGTATTCGTACTGCAGGCAGAGGCGGTATTCCTGATTTTCCTTAGCAATGTCCTGCGGGACTTGTGCCTTTTCGATCGCGGCTATTCCGGTGAGTTTGTAACCCCTGTCTCCCGTCTTTCCGGGATAGTTTTCCAGATTCCATATATCCAGTTTGCCGGTCTGTTCCGAAAAAAGCTGTACGGGTTCCACGCGACTGTGGCTGATCCAGTCTGCCGCATGGGCGTTTTTTTCGAACATCGGCGTCAGCGAATGGAAAAGGTCTGCCGGAAGGATATTTTCCTGCGCCAGGCGTTCTTTGTCCAGATCGAAAACGTATTCCATATAGTCGCTCTTGTACCAGCTGAATTTGGAGTCGATCGTCACCTCCTTTATCCTGCGGTGCTGCAGCAGAGAGTCTCTCACGGCCAGCGCCAGGGCGTGGAGGTCGTCATAGCCGTATCCCAGGAGCTTGATGCGGCTGGAACCGGCCTGCTCTTTGACTTCGTTGTTGAAACCGTCGCCCAACCCGTAGATGCGCCAGCTGCCGCCGCCCAGCTCAAGGGCTTTGCTGATGAGTTTGGATCTGAGCATGTGGGGAAACGAACTGCGCTGGTGCTTCTTCACGAAGAGTATGCGTATGCTAGCCCTCTGTCCGCTCTCGATCCGGGTTTCGAACTGTCTCACCTCGGGATACTGTCTTATGTAATTCTCCATCCTCATGATCAGCGCATTCATCTGTTCGCGGGTAGAGCCGTTGGGCAGGGTGGCGGCCACGTTGAGGGAGGTTTCGCTGCGTTCTCCGGAAGAGTAGGAGCCGTTGCGCACCTTTTGCGCAAAGAGGCGCATCGTCCCGCCGAGCGCAACGTCCGACACGGGTTTTATCTTCTCCTTATAGAACTGGGAGCCGAACGTTTTGTTATACAGCTCTCTCCAGAAATCCTGTTCGCCGGCCTCGACCACCGTGAAGAAATCTCTTTCCGAATCTTTCTCTATCTTCTCGGGAAGAAGGAAGACGGGCAGTCCGAAGGCCAGTATGAGTGCGGCGACAAACCATTTTCGCTGGCGGTGCATGAAGAATATAATCTTTTCGTATACGCGGTTGAATATCACCAGCGACCTTTTGCCCCGGAGGAAGTGGAGGATGCGGAGGAAACGGGGCAGTCTGCTGCCGCGGCGACGGCGCCTGTTGCCGTTCCCCCCTCTTTTGATGTTGAGCTTTTCAATCAGGGCCGGCACCAGAAAGATGGCGATGAACAGCGACACCGTAAGGTTGATGATAAGAACCCATGCAAAATCGAGCAGGTTGAGCCTTATGCCCTCGTCCATAAAGAAGATGATGATGAGCGAACCGATGGTCGTAGCGGTGGCTGCGAGAATGGCCGGAAAGGCATTTCTGTTCCCCCGCCGGATAATCTGGTCAGACATTATGATGGCATTGTCGATGATCAGCGTCAGCGAGATGGTCAGTCCGGCCAGGGAAAACATTTGCAGTTCGACCTTGAGCAGATAGTAGAAAATGGCCGCGATCAGGATGTTTGCCGCCAGGGAGAAGAGGATGAGGAATGAGTATTTCAGATTGCGGTAGATGAGCAGCACGAAGCACAGAAGGATCAGGACGGTGAGTCCCGAACGGAAATAGATCTTGTCCATTTCGGCCTTGATATACTCGCCGGCGTCGTAAGAGAGGTGCAGTTCGTAGTCGGGAGGCATCGTCTGTTCGAGTTCCCTCATCATTTGCTGCACCTGCCGGCTCATGTCCAGCTGGTTTGCCGCATCTTCGGCCGTCACGGAGAGGTAAATGGAGTTAAGCCCGTTTATCCTGAAATAGCTGGAGGATTCCTCCTCTTCGAGGCTGGTCTCCACCAGCTGATCGAGGTAGAGAATGGTACCGTCGAGGTTTTTCACCTGGATGAGGGAAGGGTCGAACGGCTGTCCCGCGTTACCGGAAACAAGGGCTATGCGTATCCACTGTTCCCGTCCCTCTTCGTCATGTATTCTGCCCGTCCCGAGAAATTCCCTGTGGAGGTATCCGCGCAGGGCCGACCGGATGTCATCGAGAGATACTTTGTACTTCTGCAGCCGGACGAAGTCATACTTCAGCCTGTAAGTCATCCGTCCGGCGCCGCTCACGTCGACGCGGTCGACGCCTTTCAGCACCGAGAGCTTTGTTTTTATGCTGTTCTCCACATACTCCTGTATGACGGTCGGGGAGACCGGTGCGTTTATCGTGTAACGGATGAAGGGCTGAGTCGCCTCCTCCGTCGTCCCCGACATCCGGAGGGAGGGATAGCTGACTCCAGGCGGAAGGGAGGGCCATACCTGACGGATGACGGTGGATATTTCGAACCGGGCCATATCCGGGTTCACATGTCCGGAGAGCCGCACCGTGATGCTGCCGTATCCGTTGGACGAATAGGAACTTATATCCTGTACGCCGCTTATGCGCATAAGCATCGCTTCGAGCCGGGAAGTTACCTCCGTTTCGATCACCCGTGCCGACTGCCCCCACATGTTGAAGGAGATATTCACTTCCGGATATTTTTGGGAAGGGTTGAGCTTTACGGACAGTTGCGGCGCCAGAATTGCGCCCGTCACAAGCAGACAGACAAAGACTACTATGACGGAGAAGGAGGAATAGCGTCCTTTTACCGTCTCCCTTTCCGGATATGTCAATTCATTATACTTCTTATCCTGCATACAATATATACCATCTATTTTAACGCCCCGGTTGCCACTTTTTTTCTAATTTCCGATCCCCTCCATCCGGTCAAACTGCCTGGTCAGTACCTCCTGTTCCGGGAAGTCGTAAAGCGTCAGCTTTCGCAGCCGGTAGTAACTCAGCCAGTAGTCGCGGAGCGACAGGATGTAGTTCTGATGCGCCCTGTTCTGCCTCTCCTGCGAAAGGATCAGACTGTTGAGATCGGTTTTGCCGATGATGAAACGTTCCCTCGTCACGCTATAGGCCATCGTAGCCAGTTCGAGCGCTTCCTCGGCGCTGCTTGTGAGGTTTTGCCGGACATTGAAGTCATTCACCGTCATGATGACGTCCTGCTCCAGGTTGAGCATCTTCTGCCGGACGGATATTTTTGTCACATTCAGGTTATTGCGTGCCATGTTCGCACGCCCCTTGCGCACGCCCCAGTCGACGATCGGTATCGTCAGTCCGACGCTCACCACATCCTGCTGAAGGGGTCTTTTGTAGGCGCCCGCAAAGTTGTCGGCGACCTGATTGAAACCGACGCTTACCGAAAAACTGGCGTCGAAACTGGAACTTTTTTCCGTCCTGTCCACCTCTCTTTCGGCCTCCAGTATCTCCTGGTCGAATCCCATAAAGTCGGGATTGTTCATTTTAGCGTACCGGAGGGCGATTTCGGGTGAGATCTCCACATTTTGCGGCCGGTCGGGCAATTCGAGCACCACGTGCGTATCCTTGTCCATATTGAGAAAGGAGACGAAGCTGAACATGGCCCTCTTCAGGGCTATTTCCGCATTTTGCAGGGTATTGTGTGCATTCACTGCGTTGAGTTTCAGCGTCAGCAGGTCAGACTGGGATATGGAAGCTATCCTGTAACGGTTTTCGCCCATGTAATAGAGCGTGTCGGACGAGGCTACATTCTCCTGCGCCATGCCAAATTCTACCTGCGCCATTGCCAGCGAGAAGAAGTGGGAGATGACCGATTCCGATATTTCCTGCATCGTGTAGAGGAACTGCTGTCGGGCCTTTTCGTACTTGAGGGGTTCTATCCTCTTCTCCCATTTGAAGCCGTTGAAGCCGAACAGTGACTGAGAATAGCCGATGCGGAGCGGTACGGCGCTGAACTGTGAATAGGTGTTATCTCCGAAATTGTGCATATATCCCAGTTCGGAATCTATGAAAAACGTACCTCCCGTAAGGTCGAAGTTCTGACTCAGCGAGAGATTTCCGTAGGTGTGCAGCGACTGCTGCCGCCTGTAGACATCAATGTTGTTTTCCGAATCATAGCGTTGCGTAAAATCGCGTCTGAACTGCAGAGGGGTCGTCCTCAGCGAGAGCGAGGGCAGGCGTCCGGCCTTGAAGGAACGGTATTCCCAGTAATTGGCCATATACAGGTTCTTTGCCCGGAAGGCCTGCAGCGAACTGTCGGACGCTATTTCGATGCTGCGGTTCAGGTCGAGCGTCACTGTCTGGGAAAACATCCACAGGGGAAACATCCAGAGCATGAACGGGAAAATAGACTTTTTCATTATTAGAGACGTTGATTTATTTTTTTGAAGTAATTGAAAAAGATAACCGGGTTATCATCTTCCGTCATTTCCGAAGCTATTGCTTCGAGGACGACGTTTTTACCGCTTTCTTTCGGGAAGTTGCGGATTAGAAACAACTCTTCGGCCGAGTGGAATAGCTGATAAAATTCCCGGTTGACGGTTATTGCGAAAATGTTTCCGGTAAATGTATCATCCGCCTGTTTGCCGCCGGTCTTACAACCGACAATCAGAAGCAGACAAAACGCTGCCGGGAGCGGCATGATTTGTTTCGGTATTTTCTTTTTCATAAGTTGTTTCCTGTAAAGTATTTTTCTCTCTGTGGCCGTCATATTGGTAGCCGGAAATTATTTATCTCTCTCGCTTCCTGTATATCCACCAGTACACCAACGGCACGACGAAGAGACTGACGGGCGTCCCCATAAGCATTCCGCCGATGGTGGCGATTGCCAGCGGCTTCTCGAGGTTCGACCCCAGGTCGTTGGTGAACAGGAGCGGTATCATACATACGATGGAGGTCATGCTCGTCATGAGGATGGCCTTCAGTCGCCGGCGGCCGGCTTCGTGTATCGCTTCCATAAGGGGCATACCCTTCTTTCGCAACTGATTCATCACGTCTATCTTGAGGATGGAGTCGTTGATGATGATTCCGCAGGTGACTACTATGCCGATGGCGGACATCAGGTTGAGTGTGTGCCCCGTGACAATCAGCAGCGCCAGCGCTGCGGAGATGTCGATCGGTATCTCCAGGAGCACGACGAGCGGCTGTTTGAAGTTCTCGAACTGGGCGGCCAGGATGAAATACATCAGCATGATGGAGACCAGAAGGATCACGATCATCTCGTTGATCATCTTTCTGTTGGAAAAGAACCCGCCGGAGAAGTCCGTCTCCCAGTCCCGATCCTTCACCGTTTCGGACTTCACCCTTTCCATGATCCGTTCTTCGTTCTCCGCTTCGTAGAAGGGGAACGGGATGTATTCTCCCGCTTTTCCCGCCACGATGGTCTTCAGGTCTTCCGTCGGAGTCGCCGTCACGAAGGTGGAAAGGGCTACCCTGTTCTTTGTGCCGTCACTGTTTGAGGAGATCTCTATCAGCGTATTTTCTATGACGTCGGTGATCGTTTTCTCCTCGTCGCCCAGCAGGATGGGCAGGTATTGCTGCTGCGATCGCAGCGTGGCGAACTGATTTTCTTTGAAGGCAGTCCGGAGCGTGCGATATATCAGGTCGTAGTCAACGTTATAGAGCAGCAGCTTTTCGCGGTCTATTCGCAGGTTTATCTGGTTGCGGAAGGAGTTCCCTGCAGGGGTTTCGCCGGTCAGGAGTTTCAGTTTTTCTTCGATGGAGAGCACCGTCTCTGCGTCTACGGTGCGGGTTTTGTCCACGGCGTAGTATTCCACGACGAGGTCGGCTTCGCCGGTCGTGAAGATCTTTTCGAAGATGTTGCCTGCCGGCGAAAAGGTTATCGAGACGGTCGGATAGCGCTCCAGAAAATATTCCCGGATGTCCGTTTTCAGTTGGATTATCTCTTTTGCCGTTTTGGTCTTCAGATAGATTTCCACTTCGGTAGAGGAGAGTTCGCGGTCTCTGTTCAGCAGGAACTGCTGCAGGCCGACCAGTCCCGAATTTTCTTCCGTCCGGGAGTCGATCGCCTGAAAGAATTGTATGCTGCGTTCGTAGTTTTCGCGGATGTGGATGTTTTCGTTCCAGTCCAAGTGCATGATCGCCTCATTCTGGTTAATATCGGGCATCTTCTCTTTCCGGATGAGCAGGAAGAGCGCCACGCAGAGCGGCGAGAGGAGAAGCATGGCCATCAGGGTGAGAAGCTTGTGCGAGAAGACCCAGTCGATCCCCCTGTGATATACTCTTTGGGCGAGGGAATCCTTTTCCTCCTCTTCCCGCGCTTCGGCCGTCGCCCTGCCGGTGAGGAAGGCGGGGAGTTTGGGGGTATATATCAGCTTGTAGAGTATTGGGAGGAGCGTCATGCCGGTGAGGTAGGATACGAGCAGACCGACGGTGACTGAGAAGGCCTGGTCGAAAAATATCGCGCCCGCTATCCCGCTCATGAATATGAGGGGAAGGAATACGGAGATGTTGGTCAGGGCGGAGCTGAGCATGGGTATGCTGACTTCGCCGGTTCCGGTCACACATGCGCTGTTCAGCGACATGCCGCGACGGCGGTACTGACCGATGTTGTCGGTCACGACGATGGAGTTGTCTATCATGTTGCCCGAGGCGAGGATCAGGCCTGTGAGCGAGACTACGTTGAGCGAGACGTGGAAGAGGTAGAAAAACAGGATGCTGATGATGAGTGATATGAACAGGCTCAGGCCGATGATGACGGATGAAAGCCCGTCGCGGAGGAACAGCACGGAGATGAGGAATACGAAGATAAAGGCCAGGAGGAGGTTCTGCTGCAGGTTGGAGATGGAATAGTCGAGCAGTTCCGTCTGGTTTTGCGTCATGTTGAATTCCACTTCCGGGAAATCTTTTCTGAACTGTTCCACCACCTCGTTCATAGCGCGCTGCATGTTGTTCATGTTTTCTTCCGACTGCTTTATCACAGAGAGGATGATGGCGCGTTTGCCGTTGTATATGGCCATACCCTGTTCCTTTTCGGGGGCGAACTCCACTCGGGCCAGGTCTTTCAGCTGGTATATGCGTTCGTTTTTGCGGAGGTAAATATTCTCGATGTCCTCCAGCGTCCGCAGGATCGAGGAGAAGCGGATGACGTATTCGTAATATCCGTCGCGGACGACCATACTGCCGGGATCCACGTTGTTGTTGTTCAATGCCCGTTCTATGTCGGGGAGCGTGATGCCGGCAATGTCGATCGTCCTCCTGTCGGGCGAGATGAGGATCTGCCTGTTCATCACTCCCGACACATCCGTCATGGCGACCTGCGGAAGCTGCTCGAAACGACGCCGGATGACGCTCTCGGCAAATTCGCCGAGTTCGATGAATTTTGCCGTGTCCGTCTGTCCGAAATAGCTGTCGACGCCGAGCGTGAGGGCCAGGCTGAATACCGGAATATCGGTAGCGCTGGCCTTGATCACCCGCGGACGGGCGATTTCGCGGGGGAGGTAGTTCATCGCAGCGTCGATCTTCTCGTTCACTTCGATGAAAGCCAGGTCTGTATTGGTTCCGTACTCGAAGCTCATGCGGATGACGGCGTTACCGTCGCGTGTTTCGCTGCGAATGTCACGCAGCCGGCTCACCTGCATCAGTTGCCGGCGGATGTTGCCGACCACCGTATTTTCCAGTTCGCGAGCCGAAGTGTTTTGTCCGGAGACCTGTACGGTGATTTCGGGTATGGCGATGTCGGGCAGCAGCGATACCGGGATGTTCATATAGACAATGATTCCCAGTATGAACAGCGCCGCGTAGGTCACCACGACGGAGATGGGACGGTGTATGAGATATTTGATCATGACTTTGACTGTTTGTTGCGTGTCATTCTTTTATTCATTATTTTTTGATGCCGGAAAAGCCTGTGTCGAACAGGAATCATCAGTTTCTACCGCCTGACACAGCGTAGCGTGGACGCTGAGCTAAGAAGGCAAGTGTACTAAATCAGCTGTATATATTTTGTCCAAATCTTCTTCTTCGGCTGAAACCATAAATATTTTTTTATGCGGTTCGGAAACGGCGAAGGTATAAAATGGCCGGTCAAACGAGTATTGTATCACCGGGTTTCCCTGCCAGTCCCATACCTGAATTTCCCCGGCTCCGCAGGGTGCGTAAATGTAATCTTCTGTGGCGGACGGGGGGCCGTAATACACTTCTCTTTTTTCCCAATCATCAACATTGTCCGACGAATATGGAGGTATCTTCACAAAAACCTGTTTTTCCATTACTCCATTGTAATCGTATATTCTAAAAAACTTGAAAAAACCGTAGAATGTGGCCATCTTATTTTTATGCGGATTGGCGACCGGGTATTTATAATAAATCCGGCATCTTTGTTCATCCTCAAATTTCCTGTCACTGAGAAACTCGGGATACGGACTGAATTTACTTTCATTCTCCGTCGATATATTTTTCTGTCTGTATTCATAATCACCGACAGTACCTGTCGCACAATCGGCAAAAGCACAGAAAACTGTGTCGTTCAATTTTACGAATCCGTTTACCGGTAATAAATCAAACGTCCTTTTTGCATCAACCGTTTCCGTCTGACCGGAGGGGGTTATCCGGACGGTTTTCATTACATTTATATCAAGGAGGGTAAATTTATCGCCTTCCACGGCTATTGTATTGGCCTGCGGATGAATGAAATCGTTCGGGCCTTGCCCCTTCGTTCCCGTGGAATAGAGGTGTCTTCCGGTCAATAAATCAAAGACGTCAAATATTTTATCCTTTTTCCTCTGACAGACCCAGATTTGGTCATTCAGGATAAATATTTTTTCGGGTGCCAGTATTATCGAATCGGTTTTTATAACGGAGACTTTGGTCTCTTTTTTCATCGGAAATTCAGTAACAGTCGTGAGGTCAGGCTCCAATATTACCGTTTTTTTGCAGGCCATAAAACCAGGCAATGCAAAAAGCAGTATCAGTTTATTTGTCTTCATCATTACATTATTATTTTGAGGAAATGCACTGCTCGTTTTTCATTTTTCATTCTTCATTCTCAATGTGAATTACCTCCTTTCGAGGATCACGGGCGCCTGATCCATCAGATGCATATTTCCCTCGTAAATAACGCTGTCTCCCGCATTAATCTTATCCGGAACAAGCACATAACTGTCGGTATTCTCCTGCGCCGTCTCTACATAATTCCACATTGCCCGGCCGTTTCTCAGGGTGAAGACCACCTTTTTGTTCGTCCTCAGCACGACGGCCGATTTGGGTATCACAAGCTGCCGACCCAGCTGTCGCTGTACGCGTACCCTCACGTTCATGCCCTCATAAAACTTGTTATCCCGGTTACTTATCACCGCTTTCACCCTTACCATTCCGTTTTTGTCGATCACGGGATTAATTTCGGAGACCCGTCCCTCCACCGAATAGGTGTTCAGGGAAAAGGGTGACACGATCACCTTATCATTCAGGTTCACAAAAGAGAGTTCATTTTCAAGTATGTTGAAAATCACCTCCGGACTTCCGTTGTCAACAATCGTACAGAAGGGGTCTTCCGGACGGTTATACTCCTTCGCGGTGAGATTGGCCACCACTCCGCCGAACGGGGCATACAGCGTCATCATGTCCAGATTATACCTGGCCAGTTCGTAACTGTTGCGGCTCTGCTCATAGTTGCTCCTGATCCGGGCTATCTTCAGCACGTCAGGCGGTATCCGCGCCGAATCGCCGGGAGAATATCCCTGACCGATGAGCACATCCTGCAAATCGAGCCCGGCTCGCTCGAACGACTCTTCGGCCTGTTCCATACTGTTTTGCTGTTTGAAGCGGTCAAGCTCCGCCAGCTTCTGCCCTTTGACGACCCTTTCGCCGTTCTTCACATAGATCTTGACGATCTGTTCCTGCGACTGGAAACGGAGGTCTGCCTTGTGCAGAGCCGCAACGGTTCCGTTGGAAACCAGTTCATAGTTAAAGTCCCGATGCTCAAGCAGCATCGCCATTATCTCCGTTGGCTTGTCGTCTGCCACCTCGGTCACCTTTTCGGCTTCTTCTTTTTTACTCCCTCCGTCCGGCGAACAGGAAAACAGCGCCGAAACAAGTACTACTCCCGTCAGAATCTTTTTTGACATAATTATTCAGATTTATATTTTTCACACATTAACTTCATTTCGTCTCTCATTTCATCAACCGCCGCAGAATGAACTTTGGCTTCTTTCGTCCGGACAAGTTCAGCCATCCGGCACACTCCCACCCCGTCGCCCGTCTCGTCATAAAGCCTGGCCAGCAGATAACAGGGATACAGCCGGTTCGGCACTATCAGCGCCGCTTTGTTGAAGTATCCCTCTGCCGCCGCATATTGGCCGAGCGCCTGGCAGTTCTTTCCCATAATGTTATAGAGCATCGGATCGCAACTGATCTTCACGGCTTTCTCCAAAACCCGGTTGCTTTCCTCATATCGTCCCGATCGGGAAAGGCTTTGCGCCTGCTCGAACAGGAACCGTATTTCGTGACTCAGACAGGGATGTATCCCGGCATATACCCTGTTTACATCTTCATACAGACCGGCGTCATACAAAATCTTCGTCTTCTTCCAGCTCCTGTAAGCCTCATACAGCGGATACCTGTTGCGAATCGAGATTATTGTGATGAGTTGCAAAGTTAAAATAAAAAAAATGATTATCGCCGATTTTCCCGACGAATATCGGTGATAATTCACTCCGGGACTGTTTTGCAGGCACAGGGCGACCAGAAAGGCGAGCGAAACGGCGAACGGCAAAATACCGAACGGGTATGACATGGAGGCAAAGATCAGCAGCGACGCAAGGGCGCCGACGGGTGCATAGCCTCTCTTCCGGACGGCCGTGTACAGGGCGCATATCATCGCGGAAACGAATACGAGGAGGGGAATGATGCCGAACTCGACGCATATCTGCACGTATTCGTTGAACGCATATTCAGGCCCTCCGGCCACAGCCTGTTCCTGTTCCGAGCCGCGTCCCGCGGCAAAATACGCTGCCTGCTTCTCTCCGTAAACTCCGGGAAAGCGGCCGAGACCTGTCCCCAAAGGGTGTTCGGCGATGACCTGCAGTGACGTCTTCCAGATCAGCACTCTTCCGTCGGCCGAATCCTTTTTGAGCCGGTAGATACCGGTTATGCCTATCGCCAAAAGCACAACTGCGCCCGACAGGATAAGCGGTATCCTTTTCCGAAAGCGACGGACGTATGTCTTCAGTTTCCTGCTCCTTATCAGATACAGTATGCCCGTCACAAGGCAGCCTGCCGTCGCGGCGATCCATGCGGCGCGGCTCATCGTGGACGGAAGCACCGTCAGTATGCTGCTGAACGACAGCAGTGATATGCTCCATCTGATATAGAATGGAATATATATGTATCGAAATCTGCTTTTAAAAATGCGGTAATCGTTCAGGAGGCTGTAAAAGGCAAGCGGCATGATCATGGCCAGATACCCGGCGTATGGCCCCGGATTGAAGAATGAGCCTGTCGTCCTGAAGAGGCTGTGCTGCGAGGAGGTGAATCCGTATAGCTGCCTCAGACCCCACACGGCCTCGACGAATCCGGTGAGGATAAAGACTGTGCTGAGAATAAACATATTCCTTTTGCGCTGGGCGGCGAATATCCTGAAATAGAAGTAGAGGATCAGCACCAGCAGCAATAGCACTGACTTGTTGACGGAGACACCGTCGCCGCGGAGGGAAGTTATTATCAGGCCGGAAATGCAGAACAGGCCGGTAAGCGCGTCTGTGACGGAAAAGGCGATCTTCTTCCGGTTCGCCGCGAAGGATATGATGACGGCTACCGAAATCAGCGCCAGAGAAAGGTAGAACCAGAAATATTTTCCGGACACGGCTCCGTTTGCCAGATTTCGGCTGACGGCGAATACGGTGCACAGAACCGCGGCGAACGGCGCCGCAAGCAGGGTGTCGGCTGCGTCATGCCATAATTTGGAGAGTGGTTTCATCTGTTGTCGGGTTTCATTTTTTTCAGGAACCTGTTCCACCGTACTTTTCCGGTACTTCGGTTCCGGTTGTTCCACACAAAGGCGACTTTGCCCGTGATATGATCTTCGGGCAACAGGCCCCAGTAACGCGAATCCCGGGAATCAAGCACATAATCTCCCGCCATGAAATAATAGTTCCTGTCGAAAGTATATGCGCCGATTGCACTGTCGCCCAGCGTCACCGTTCCGTTTTTCACCGAGACGGGTTTTTCCGTTTCATACGCAATCAGCTTCCCGTAGAGGGCAATGCTGAGAGAATCCACCGACACCGTAGCCCCCCGCTTCGGCACGTATAACGGCCCGAAGCTTTTGACATTCCATCCGTAGCGGGAATCGTGGGGGTAACAGTGATATACTCCCGGAGAAAATTCGTGATCCGCCCTTTCGGACAGGATACGCTGATTTCTGCGGTATCCCAGCGTGTCGGGAAGACCCTTCACACGGTAGAATCCGTTGTCGACATAAAAGGTGTCGCCCGGAATAGCCACGCAACGCTTGGCGTAATAGAGATCGGGATCCAGATCCAGCTGTTCTCCGCCGGGATAAGGGTAGTTGAAGATCAGCACATCGTTGCGATTGACCTTCCAGCCGGCGACTCGCAGAAAGACCGGTTTTTCGCCCTTCCCCAGCGAGAAGAAATTCATCGTTATGCGCGGGCCGGGCACAAATTTGTTCACCACCACGTGGTCGCCCGACATGATAGCCGGCTCCATGGAGGGAGTAGGGATGGTGTAAGTATCGAAAATGAAGACTCGCAGAAAGACAGCGAGTGCGATGGTTCCCAGGACGACCAGGCTCCATCGGATAACTGATTTTATTATTTCTTTGACTTTCAAATCTTTTGTATTAAGTAAGTTTTGTACGTTATTCTTGAATTTTCAATTAATGACGATGTGTCGATGGGGTATATACTGCTCGGGGAGCGCCCGAGTGGCAAGGGGCGGGAGCACCCGCCCCGACGAACGATTTCGGAGCGCGACAGCGCAAGCTCCCCTCTTGAGAGGGGGTTGGGGGTGTGTCACGGCGCGAAGC
>JAIRSV010000063.1 GCA_031255275.1 Proteiniphilum sp. | reverse complement strand
AGAGGAAAAGTCTCACTCTGCAGAGGCAAAGTTTCACTCCGCAGAGGAAAAGTCTCACTCCGCAGAGGAAAAGTCTCACTCTGCGGAGGCAATGCCTCCGGCGCCCGGCGCAGGCGCTCAGACAGCGAGGATTTTTTTACGCCGGCTGCTCTGATTTTTTGGCGCTCCGGCCGATGTCGGAGGAGCGCCGCTCCGGCGCATTGGTTATGGAGAAGGGAAGAAGAGCGCCAAAAACAATTAGCTCGGGCGATCCCCGAGCTGGTTTTCTCCGAGCTGGTTGATGTGGCTATGTGATGATGTGATGATGGAACTGTCAAAATATCGACACGGGTGTAAAGTATCTTTACGGCATGGCTTCTTCCCCCAATGGAATAATTTACTCATAAACACATCCTTATCGCTTTTGGCATGGTATTGGTTTCCTCTTCCGTAAAACAAACGGTTCTTATGTTATTTCGACTTATATTTCTCTTTCTCTCTCTTTCCGCTGCCGGCGTGACGCTGAAGGCGCAGGAGGGGCTCTGGTCGCTGGATGACTGTATCCGGTATGCGGTGGAAAACAGTCCGAAGGTCAACCGTCAGAAGGCGCAGAACACGATACTCCGACAGGATTACATGAACGCTGTCGGGCGACTGTTGCCTTCGCTCAACGCCGGAACGGGAGCTTCCTTTAACTTCGGTCGCGGCGTGGATTCCGAAACAAATACGTATACTGACATTAATTCATTCGGCAACTCCTACTCACTCTATTCCGGACTGACGCTCTTCGACGGATTCTCCAACATCTTCAGACTGAAAATGCAGCGGGCAAGCGAACTGGCCGGTATACACCTCCTGGAGCAGGAACGCGAAATGACGGCCTGCAGCACGACGGAGGCCTTCTTCAACGTATTATACTGCAAACGGATGGTGCAGCTGGCGCAGGAGCAGGCCGGCGAGAGCGCCGCCGGCATGAAGCAGGCCCGGCGCATGGAGGAACTGGGCATGAGGGCCGGCCCCGACGTGGCGGAAATGGCGGCAAAGGAGGCTGCCGATACCTATAACCTGACGCGGTGCAGGAATCTGCTCACCGTGGCCGTCATCCTGCTGAAGGAGAAGATGAACTTCCCGGTGGACGGCGTACTGGACATCACGGACGAGGTGGCGGATGAACCGATTCTGAAATCGGGCGAGACGGCAACCGAGATCTATGAGGCAGCCAGGAGGGTGAATCCCAAAGCCACGTATGCGGAATGGACGCTCAAGGCGCAGGAGATGAACAGACGTTCGGTCGTCGCCGGCCTCTCGCCCGTCCTCTCGATGGAAGCAGGCGTCTCCACCGGATTTTCGCGCTACTTCGACGGAAGCGACTACACCTCCTTCGCCGAACAGTTCCGCAACAAACGCGGCTCCTACATCGGCTTCTCACTCTCGATCCCCCTGTTCAACGGCTTCTCGAAAGCCACCTCCCTCAAAAAAAGCAGGGCGCAGATGATCATCGCCCGCAGCGACTATCAGGAAACGCTCCGCGCCCTCAGCGGCGAAATCGAGCAGGCCGTGGCCGATATGAACGGACAGGCCGACGCCTGTCTGCAGGCCGTGAAGCAGCGGGAGGCGATGGAGGTTGCACACGAAGCCAATCGCAGAAAGTATGACGGGGGACTGATCAGTCCCCTCGAACTGCATACGAGCGCCAACCGCCTGGCGCAGGCCAGGGCCGAGGAGCTGAATGCCGTGCTGCAATACCGCCTCAAGGCACGCCTGGTACGCTATTACAGGGGTGAATCCTTTATCACGCCCCGGACAGATTCCGGACGAAACGAAACTGTGAACGCTAATTATTAAATGAAACTATACGACGATGGATATTTTGATTGAAAAGAAAAAGGGTTTGAAGAGGAAACATATTCCTCTTATCATCGGAGGAACGCTGTTTGCCGCCGCCACAGGCTGGCTCCTCTTCGGCAATCACGCCTCGAAGCTGAAGGTAGACGCTGCCCGCATCTCGATACAGCCCGTCACGCGCGGCGAATTTAACGACTACATCCGCGTCAGCGGACAGGTACAGCCCATCGGCACCATCCAGCTGAGCGCCATCGAAGGCGGCACGGTGGAGGCGAAGCTTGCCGAGGAGGGCGCCGCCGTGAAGCAGGGCGAGGTGATTGTCCGCCTGAACAACCCGATGCTGAGCCTCAACATCCTTGACAGCGAAGCGCAACTCGCCGAAAAGCAAAACTTCCTGCGCAACACGCAGGTGGCGATGGAACAGGAGCGGCTGACGCTGAAGAAGGAAAAGTTGCAGCTTGACCTCGACGTCACCCGCAAGCAGCGCCGGTATGAACAGTACGCAAAGCTGTTTGAAGAAAATCTGGCCTCAAAGGAAGACTACCTCCAGGCAAAGGAAGATTATGACTTTGCCGTGGACGGCCGTCAACTGGTGGAAGAACGTCAGCGCCAGGACTCCATCTACCGCAGCGTACAGATCGACCAGATGGAAGAGAGTCTGCAAAACATGCGGCGGAATCTGACGCTGATACGTCAGCGGAGCGAGAACCTGCACGTGAAGGCGCCGGTGGACGGACAGTTAGGGCTGCTGGAGGTGGAGATCGGACAGAACATCCCCACGGGCGGACGGATCGGACAGATCAGCATCCTGTCGGACTACAAGGTGGAAGCGCTCATTGACGAACATTATATCGACCGCGTGAGGGCGGGCCTGGATGCCACCTTCGAGCGACAGGACAGAAACTTTGCACTGCGCGTGCGCAAAGTCTTTCCCGAAGTGCGCGACAAGCAGTTCAGGACAGAATTCATGTTCGAAGGCGAACGTCCCGACAACATCCGCGCCGGTCAGACCTATTATATCAGCCTTCAGCTCGGACACGCCGCAGAAGCGGTACTGATCCCGCGCGGCCCCTTCTATCAGACGACGGGCGGACAGTGGATATTTGTCGTCACCCCGGACGGAAGCCGGGCTGTGAAACGCAAGATCAGCATCGGCCGGCAGAATCCCGCCTGTTATGAGGTGACGGACGGACTGGATCCGGGCGAAAAGGTAATCGTCTCCGGCTACGACGCCTTCGGCACGGCCGAAGAACTGATTCTGAAGTAAAAAAACATACATGCACACACACACGACACAGTAATAACAGTACAAACAACAACAACTCCAACTCCAACACTGAAATGAAACTGATCATAAACAATCTGAGACAGTACCTGAAATCCTCGAAAGCAGTATTTCTGTTCAATATCGCAGGATTCACCGTAGCCTTCACCGCCTTTCTGGTAATCGCGATACAGGTAAATTACGACTTCGGCTACAACCGGCACTTCACCAAATCCGGCGAAATATACCGCTTCAATCGTTACAATCACGGCAACGGCGACGCTTACAGAACCATTAATCAGGACTGGGCAAGAGATATGCAGGCGAAAATACCGGAAGTGAAAGCATACTGTCTGCTCTCGTCGGAACGGACGGTAGAAATCGCGACGGAAACGGACGGCGTCAGACGAGAATATGCCATACCCTTTATGGAAGCCACTCCGGGATTTTTTGACGTCTTCACGCCCGAAACCGTATCGGGAAGCGTCGAAAAGATCTTCGACGCCGACGGCAAGGCGCTGATCTCCGAAAAGACTGCCGAAAAG
>JAIRSV010000036.1 GCA_031255275.1 Proteiniphilum sp. | reverse complement strand
CTCCATTTATGAATCTATCGCCCCACATCTTAACGAACCGCTGTATACGTGACCCGTACGTACAGTGGTGTGAGAGGCTCTCCCTGCCGATAATAACGGCAGGGCAGTCTACTCGATTGGTAGAAGCACGGATACCGCCTGCGAAAACCCGTCCCGTCAAGGACGGAATGTGGGTCACGCTGCCGCGGGAAATACATTTCGTACCTGACGGCACGAAACACCAGGAGATGATATTCACGTTTTCTACCAACATGTTGTCCCTCCGGGACACAATTTTCATAACCGCAGGTCAGCGATCTGCGGGGGAAACAACAGCGCTTTGCGCCATAACACACCCCCAACCCCCTCTCAAGAGGGGAGCTTGCGCGATAGCGCTCCGGGAAAGGATTTCTCCCCATTATCACATCAACACATTGAATTTTTCGTTCGTTGGGGCGGGTGCTCCCGCCCCTTGCCACTCGGGCGTTCCCCGAGCTGGTTATCTCCACTTCCCAAACCATTTTCAACTGTCAACTGTCAACTGTTCTTCTTCACACAAATTATTTAAATCACAGGAATCACAGTTCGGACAATCCGCGTCCGGGGGTGTGTCACGGCGTGAAGCGCCGCGTCAGAGGCTTCGCCACTGATAAAATCAGAAGTCAGAAATTAGAAATTATTGGAAGCAGGCAGGCACCGACCGTTATCGGGAATCAGTCTGAAGACATATCCCCCCTCCTTCAGCCACTCAATAGCGAGCGGAAGAGCATACTTCATATTCCTTTCAGCCTTCAGCGAATCGTGAAATACGATGATGGAACCGTCACGCGCATACCTCTTCACATTCTCCAGCGTCCGTTCGGGAGAGGTGAAGCGACTGTAATCCATCGTCACCACATCCCACATAATCACGTTATACCCTGCCTTCTGCAGTGCAACGTTCTGAGGCGCGTGCATGTGCCCGTGGGGTGGACGGAAGAGGGTAGAATCAATCAGCTCATGCGCCTTCGCCGTATTCTTCAGCAGAAAAGACGCGCTGCACTTCCACCCCTGCACATGGTTAAAGGTATGATTCCCCGTCATGTGTCCCCCGTCGAGGATCCGGCGATACAGGTAGGGATATTTGCGCACGTTGTCCCCCACGCAGAAGAAGGTGGCCTTTACCTCATACTGATCCAGCGTACTCAGTACCCAGGGCGTCACTTCGGGTATAGGCCCGTCGTCAAAAGTAAGATAAACTGTTTTCAAGCCGGGGACGCTGATCCTCCAGCAGGCTTCCGGAAAAAGAATCCTGTACAGATACGGTGGTTGCTCTATTAGCATGAATGAAGAGTGTTTATGTTAAAAAGAATACGGCTGCGAGACCGACTCGCAACCGTATGTTTGGATTACCTGACTTACTGCGCCGCCGACTGATATTGCTCCAGCATCCGGGGACTGAACTGACGCATCATACCAAGCGTTTTCTGCATCGTCTCCTCCTCCACCGCCCTGCGCAGGGTATCGTCTCCGGGAGTGGAATAATATCCGCGTATCGCCCCGTCGGTGACCTCCTTCAGAAGCGTATCGCCGGCATAGGAAACCCCCATCTGATAGAAGGCCTGTGCCCGCTGCAGCAGGTCATCCACCGTCACCGCATACTTCTTCCCGTCATACTGCTGATAAATGCCGGAGACAAACATCAGATGATTGAGGTTATTGTGTATCACCTCCGAGAGCAGATTTGATACCTGTACGGGACTCAGCCGCATATACCAGTCAAGGTTCCTGTTCACCCTGCCGCTCACGTCAGCGATAAGTGCCTCGGCCTTTTCCCTTTCGCCCAGACGGAAATACGCTCTCGCAAATATCAGACCGTCCGTACCGTAGGCCACGGCTGAAGAGGGGATCATCGCAGTCACCCTGTCCAGTGCAGCCAGCGCCTTTTCATTCTCACCCGCGCCGATCAGCGCGTCGACAAGCTGGGTGAAGAACTGCCGGAAGGTAGAACACATCCTCCTGCAAGTTTCATCCAGATAAATATCCGGATTATTTTCCAGTCCGCCCCACCTGAACTTGTTCACCATATTATCATAAGCAGCATCTATATTCACCCCGTTGTGGAGCGGGGCGCCCGGCACCACCTGATAGGCGAGGCCGTTGAGCGAAAAGTAACGGTTTTGCAGATTCATATAGAGCGACGGCGTGATGGTGGTGGCAAAGTAGATGGGACGCTGCCAGTTGCCGCTGTTGATACTGTTGAGCATCTCCATGATCATAAGCTCCTGCCGGTGAACAGCCTGCTTGTCTTCCAGGCTGATATACATCTTTTCCGCCGGTGCGGCCGCCAGCCCCTTCCAGTCCACGCGGGCGGTATCTATATCGAGAGAAAGCACATTGCCCGGTATGACCTGCGAGTTGCCCAGAGAGAAGGGATGTCTGGGTGTATACTGTCCGGTTTTCAGATTCGCAAGGGTCTGCGACAGAGAAATGGTATCACCGAATACCCCAGTGTCATAATAGCTGTTGAATGATACGGGGGAAATATTGTTTTGGCGGAGAACGTTTTCGATCTCCTGCCTGGTGATCACATACACCAGGTTGTCCGCCACGTGGCTGTACTGATAACGCGACCAGCTGACGGGCAGCGGTTCCGATTCGTATGCCCGGCGCAGCAGCTGATCTATATACCAGTCCGTCTGGAGGAAGCTGAGGTTGGTAATCCTCACGTCGGTACGGAAACCTTCGGTTTCCTGCACATACCAGAGCGGATAAGTATCATTATCGCCGTTGGTGAAAAGGATGGCATTTTCGCCCACACAATTCAGGTAATTCATGCCCGTATCTCTTGCCAGCGTCCTCCCCGAACGGTCGTGGTCGTCCCAGTTTTGCGACGCCATCTGTATGGTGACGCAGAGGGCGGCGCCCGTGGCGAGAGAAGCTGTTGCGACACTGTTCTTTATGTACTTCCGCAGGAAGTAGCTGATGCCCGCAACACCCATCCCCACCCAGATGGCGAAGGCATAGAAGGAACCTGCGTAGGCATAGTCACGCTCTCTCGGCTCAAACGGCATCTGGTTAAGATAAAGGATAATGGCCAGTCCGGTCATGAAGAATAGCATGAAGACTACGGCAAAACTCTGTTTACCTCTCTTTTTCAGCTGCAGCTGGTAGAGGATTCCGATGATGCCGAGCAGCAGCGGAAGCATGTAGTACCTGTTATGAGCCTTGCTGTTTACGATGTCGGGCGCGATCTCGTCCTGCGGCCCCAGGCCCAGCAGATGTTCGTCGACGAAAGGGATTCCCGTAATCCAGTTGCCGGCCGTCATTTCGCCGTGTCCCTGGACGTCGTTCTGCCTGCCGGAGAAGTTCCACATGAAGTAGCGCCAGTACATGTGATTGATCTGGTAACTGAACAGGTATTTCATATTTTGCCGGAAGGAAGGCTTTTTGTTGAGGTCCGTCACGCCCCCCCACTGTTCGAATCCAATGCTGTGGTTTCGGTACGATGGATTGTTGGACGTGGAGTGCATCCTGGGGAACAGCATAGTATTGGTATACTGATAGACGGGGACTGTCACCTTTTCATACCGGTCTTTCTCGTCGGGAGATGTTTTCACCGCCTGCTTGTAGAACGATTTCGAGCCTTTCGTCGCGATGGAGCCGTCGGCATTCCGCGCCAGCTGCGAAGCATAGGTTGTGCCGTATATGAGGGGTACCTGTCCGTACTGTTCGCGGTTCAGGAAGCTCCCCAGCGAGAAGACGTCTCCCGGCTTGTTCAGGTCAAGCGGAGGGTTGGCATTCGACCGGATCGGGATCAGGGCATAGGCAGAGAAGCCGGTCAGGATTACCATCAGACACGTGACGGCCAGATTGATGAACCGGAGTTCCAGCTTTTTGTAACCGAGCGTGAAGCTGGCGCCTGCGACGATAAGCACTGCCCAGAGCCATCCGTTGCTGCCGATGAAGAGGATTCCCGTCATGCCCAGACAGGTCAGGAAAGCGATTCTGGCGCGGCGTTCCTTACCCTTCGGGGATGATGTTTCGAAGAGAGCCCATCCGATCACGCCAGCCAGAAGGATGAGGTAGACAAACAGTCCCGTATGGTAGGGAAGTCCCAGCGTGTTGACGAAAAACAGTTCGAACTGTCCGCCGGCTTTGGTAAGTCCGGGGATTATCCCCCACATCAGGATGACGATAAGTCCGAAGGAGAGCAGGAGTGCTTTGAGTACGCCTTTCCAGTCGGGCGTTTCGGTTTTCTTGAAATAATGGATCAGCACGATGGCCGGGATACACAGCAGGTTGAGCAGGTGTACGCCGATGGACAGGCCCATGACGTAGGCGATCAGTACGATCCACTTGTCGGAGCGGGGTTTGTCGGCATTGTCTTCCCATTTGAGGATGAGCCAGAAGACCAGCGCCGTGAGCATGGACGAGAAGGCGTAGACTTCGCCTTCTGCGGCTGAGAACCAGAATGTGTCGGAGAAAGTGTAGACGAGCGCTCCTGCGAGGCCGCTGCCGATTACGGTGACAGTCTGGGCTGTGTTGAGCTTTTTGTCCTCCCCTGTCGCGATGAGCTTGCGGGTGAGGTGGGTGATGGTCCAGAAGAGGAACAGGATGGTGAATGCGCTCATGAGCGCTGACATGCTGTTGACCATTTTGGCTACCTGCGACGGATCCTGCGCAAGCTGCGAGAAAAGATTGCCCAGCAGCATGAAGATGGGGGCGCCCGGCGGATGTCCTACTTCCAGCTTGTAAGCCTGGGTGATAAACTCTCCGCAGTCCCAGAAACTTGCCGTAGGCTCGATGGTGAGCAGGTATACGGCTGCGGCGACAGCGAATGTGATCCAACCCGAAATGTTGTTGATAAGTTTGTATCCGATCATTACCCTTTTCTTTAAAGATGAGTTGATGTATGGTTTTAATTTTGACCAGGATTCCTCCGATTGTTTGGGGAATCCGCGGCAAAGATACTGAAATCTCTTTATTCCGCTTGAGGATTGAAACCTATTTTGCGGCGGGCATATTAAAAAAAGTAAAACAGGAGGCGGGTTCACGAAATGAATCGGTTTTTTGTCCGGATGTCTCCGGCGGCACTTTTTGCTTTATCTGTTAACAGAGATCGGATAAGGGTTAATAATTATTCATTATGCTTAATGTCGCCAAAATATATTGCGGTATAATCTTTTCTGTAATCCTTTGTGTAATTAGCGCTTTGTTTTTTCACTCCGTTTTTGGCGCAGAGGGTTCTCTTAAAAATAGGAAACCGGTTATTTGGATGGGATGTAATAAAAGGCTTACTTTGAGTCGTGATTTAGATAAGAAACAGCTATTAAAAGGTCATTTTTCTTTTAAGTTTATCATTCATGGAGATTACGGTAGTAATTCTGAAACCGTCTGCAGTACAGCGAGGAATCATGGGGGAGGTTATCTCCCGCTTCGAGAGGAAAGGTATCCAGATTGTCGGTATGAAAATGTTGAAATTGACGGATGAGGTGCTGAATGAGCATTATTCGCATTTGGCGGAAAAGCCTTTTTTCGGGCGTATCAAGGCGAGCATGCAAGCCTGTCCGGTGGTGGTGCTGGCGCTGAGAGGGCTGGACGCGGTGAGTGCGGTGCGGAAACTGACGGGCGTTACGAACGGAAGGGATGCGCTGCCTGGAACCATACGGGGGGATTACTGTTTGAGCGTGCAGGAGAATATCGTGCACGCTTCCGATTCGCCGGAATCGGCTCGGGCTGAGCTGAGGCGCTTTTTCGCGGATGATGAGGTTTTCGATTATTCCTATCATCCCGTTCCGTATCTTTATGCAAATGATGAGTTTTGACTTATGACTGATATGTTTTTAATGGATTACCAAAAAATTCAGTGAGACAATAATGAAGAAGAACCAAATTTTAACAAGAACAGGCTCTCTGTTATCCGCAGGCTTAGTGTTCGTTGCGTTGAGCGCATTTTCACAGCAGCCTTCGGAATCAAGTGAAAATACCAGATCCGATCTTACATACAGACAACTGCACAGTGTTACTTTGAGTGAACAGTCGGAGCTTTTTGCCGACGGGCTGAAGCTCAGGCTGGACTTGTCTGCGTGGGACGAAACGATGTCGGAGGAGACGGAGGAAGAGGGTTTTGAGTTTGATCCCGAAGCTATTCCCGCCGATGATGTTTACGGCGGAATGTGGGGTAACAGGTATGTGAATGCGTATAGTGAGGGCCTGAAAAATGCGCCGGATACGTTTATCGTAGATCTGGGAAATTTCACCATGCCGGCGAACGGTCACATGACGTCCAATTTCGGGCGCAGGGGCAGTCGCCGCTATCATTACGGCGTGGACCTGAAAGCGCAGACCGGCGATACGATTTATGCCGCGTTTGACGGTAAGGTGAGGGTGAAGCGCTACGAGAAAAGAGGGTATGGCCATTTTCTTGTGATCCGTCACCTGAACGGACTGGAGACGGTATATGCGCATCTTTCCGGCTTCCTGGTGGATGAGAATGATTTTGTCCAGTCGGGACAGCCCATCGGGCTGGCCGGGAATACGGGGCGGTCGTGGGGATCGCATCTGCATTTTGAGACCCGTTTCCTGGGGAAGGCGATTAATCCCAATTTCATTATCGACTTCGAGAAGAGGGTGCCTCACCGGGAGGAATATCTGGTAACCGATTCGAGTTACAAAAAGACTTCCGGCAGCAGCCGGGCTGTTGTGAGAAGCGATGTCGGGAATACGGGCGCTGTGGCTTCGAACTACAGGAAGCCGGGTAACGCTACGAACAAATATGTTTCGGGCGAAGTGGGTTATCACCGGATCAGAAAGGGTGATACGCTGGGGGCTATTGCCAGGCGTTACGGGACGTCGGTGAACAGGATTTGTACGCTGAATAATATTTCTCCGAAGACTACGCTGCGCATAGGCAAGTCCATTCGCATTTCGTAGCTGGGGAACGCTGCCGTATTCGCGCAGCATGACCGTAACATTGCCTGAAGCAGTGTTACGGTTTTTTTGTGTCCGGCCACGCGCTGTTCCGACAGTTCGGACAGTGTCCCGGAAGGACAAAATGTTGGTAGAAAGAGGAAGTGAAGAAAGTGTTGGTAGAAAGAGAAGTGGAGAGCTGGATGAAGTGAATTTTCAACATTCAACTCTCCACTTTCCACTTCTTACGCCTTTTCCCCGTAAGCAAGGTCACCCGCGTCGCCGATCCCCGGCACGATGTACGATGACCCGTCCAGACCCGGATCGATGGCGGCAGCCCAGACGACAGTCCTGTCCTCCGGAAAGTTGGCCGCGCAGTAATCCACTGCCTGACGACTCGCGATAATCGTCGCGATGTGGATGCGCGCAGGACGTCCCTTCGTGAGCAGTGCACGGTAAGTCAGTTCCATGCTGCTCCCCGTGGCCAGCATCGGATCGGCCAGGATCAGCGTCTTCCCTTCGATCGACGGTGAAGCAATGTACTCGATGTGGATGTCGAATGACTGGTGTCCCGTCTCACGGTACTTCCTGTAGGCTGACACGAAGGCATTCTCCGCCCCGTCCAGATAGTTCAACATGCCGTGGTGGAACGGGAGGCCGGCCCGCAGAATGGCGGCTATCACGACCTCCTCCTGCGGCACACGCACTTCCGCCGCGTCGAGTGGCGTGCGTACCGGGACAGGACTGTAACGAAACGATTTGCTGATCTCGTATGCCATGACTTCGCCGATGCGCTCGATGTTCCTCCGGAACCGCAGACGGTCATGCTGGACGGTAACGTCCCTTATCTCGCGAATGAAGGAGTTCAGCAGTGAATCCTTCTCCGAAAAATTGATTATTTCCATATCACCCCATCATTTAAATATGTTACCGTAAGCTGTCACATTCATTCATCACTTCAACTTAATCCGCCGTCACTTCGCGCGAATCCCCTCAGAGAGAAGCGACTGCTTACGGAGGGCAAAAATAATGATTTTTTACGCATCCTTAAAACTTTCGATACCGCTATTTTGTTGAAAGGAAGACCCACAGGCGGACGAAACTCCCGTCCGGGAAAAATCACCCTTACGATTTCCCCGTCTGGAGGAATTTGCATACTTTTGTACACCGGTCGCGCGCGACCGGCTCGCTCAGGCAGGCAAATGACAGTCAGGATACGCAAACATAATTAAAAACCCTAATTTTATAAAGATGGCAAATTTAGATTTAAGCAAGTACGGCATTGCCGGCGATTTTGAAATCGTGCACAATCCCTCTTACGAAACCCTCTTTCAGGACGAAATGAGTCCGGACGGAGAAGGTTTTGAAAAGGCCAGACTTACGAAAAGCGGCGCTACGGCCGTCTATACCGGCAAGTTCACCGGCCGTTCACCCAAAGACAAGTACTTCGTACGGGACAGCATCACCGAAGACACGCTCTGGTGGGACGGAACCATCAACCGTCCCTGCTCGGCGGAGGCCTTTGATTACTGCCGCGGCCTGGTAGCCACTCAGCTCTCCCACGCCCGGAAGCTGTATGTCGTAGACACCTTCTGCGGCACCAATACGGATACGCGCATGAAGGTGCGCTTCGTCATGGAAGTGGCCTGGCAGGCACACTTCGTCAGCAACATGTTCATCCGCCCCTCGCACTACGAGCTGGCCAATTACGGTGAACCCGACTTCGTCTGCCTCAACGGTTCCAAAATAACCAACGACAAGTGGAGGGAACACGGACTCAACTCCGAAAACTTCACCCTCTTCGACCTCACCCGCCGGATGCAGGTCATCGGCGGTACATGGTACGGCGGCGAAATGAAGAAGGGCATGTTTGCCCTGATGAACTATTACCTCCCCCTGAAGGGGATCGCTTCGATGCACTGCTCGGCCAACGTGGGCGAGGATGGCGACGTGGCCATCTTCTTCGGCCTCTCCGGGACGGGAAAGACCACCCTCTCGGCTGACCCGAAACGCTACCTCATCGGCGACGACGAGCACGGCTGGGACGAACACGGCATATTCAACTACGAGGGCGGCTGCTATGCGAAGGTGATCAACCTGAGCGAGAAAAATGAGCCTGACATCTGGAGAGCCATCCGCCGCGACGCGCTGCTGGAAAACGTGACCGTGGATGATGAAGGTAACATTGACTTTGCCGACGGTTCCACCACCGAAAATACCCGCGTCTCCTATCCCATCTACCACATCAGCAAGATAGTGCTTCCCTCGCGCGCCGGACACGCAAGCAAGATCATCTACCTCTCGGCCGACGCCTTCGGCGTACTGCCTCCGGTATCCATCCTCGACGACAGTCAGGCACAATACCACTTCCTCTGCGGCTTCACTTCCAAGCTGGCCGGCACCGAGCGCGGCATCACCGAACCGCTGCCCTCCTTCTCGCCCGCCTTCGGCGAAGCCTTCCTCACGCTGCACCCCACCGTGTATGCTCAGCGCCTGGTCGAAAAGATGAACCGGCACAATGCCCGCGCATATCTCGTGAACACCGGCTGGAACGGCACGGGAAAACGCATCTCGCTGAAGGATACGCGCGCCATCATCGACGCCATCATCGACGGCTCGATCGAAAAGGCCGACAAGGTACATATCCCGATCATGAACCTGACCGTACCGGCAAAGCTGGACGGCGTTTCGGACATCCTCGACCCGCGCAGCACCTACGCTGACAGGGGCGAATGGGAAACCCGGGCGCGAAAGCTGGCAGGCATGTATATCGAAAACTTCAAACAGTATTGCGACAATGATGCGGCGAAGGCGCTGATTCCGTCCGGGCCGCAGCCGGACTGACGGATTATTTCAGCCGGACTGACTGGTACCGGCTCTTAATATTCTCACTCGTGCATATTACTCACTTGATGGGGCTGTCTCTGCAGGAAGGATTACTTCCGGGAGACGGCTCCTCTTTTTTATGCTTCCCCGTTATTCTAATCTATTTGATTGACGCGTTCCGGCGCCGGCGGTGTGGGGGACAGGGTACGCCTTTCCCGCGCTGACGCGCTCCGGAAGCGGATTTTTCTGCCGCGCTGACGCTGCGGTCGAAAGGATACGAAGGTAAATATTCAGCAGTTATCAGGCAGTTATTCGATAACTGGGCGCTCCGTGAAAAACGCGAACAGCGAAAAAAAATGAAAAATTACCGCTGTGAAAGCTCTTTTTTACAAAAAACTTCCTTACATTTGCAAATGCTTCATGGCAATTGAAGAGTGCGTTTTTATTTACATAATAATTTTCCATTTAAATGACAATTCAGAGACTGCATATTTCGTGCGCGAAATCCGGTTTTGTCGGAACTTTCACCGACCGCCCCGGGAGTCCGGCAGTGCATGCCCGGGGTTCCGTTGCAGGCTCCACGTCTCCGCAGCAGCAGAGAAGGAACTGCCATTGAATAACATGAATGATATACGTGAATATCATATAATAATGGCAAGACCTGCAAAGCCCAAAGAGCAGGAAAAATAATAATTTATCAGAATGAATACAAGTATGAGAAG